>NZ_JBAHWD010000050.1:0-49626 GCF_037044575.1 Nonomuraea sp. LPB2021202275-12-8
ACCTGAGGGACCGGGGCATCGCACTGTCATGTCAGAGACGCTCGATGATGGTGACGTTGGCCTGGCCGCCGCCCTCGCACATCGTCTGCAGGCCGTACCTGCCGCCGGTGCGCTCCAGCTCGTGCAGCAGCTTGGTCATCAGGATCGCGCCCGTGCCGCCCAGCGGGTGGCCCAGGGCGATGGCGCCGCCGTTGGGGTTCACCCGGGCGGGGTCGGCGCCGAGCTCCCGCATCCACGCCAGCGGAACCGGTGCGAACGCCTCGTTGATCTCCGTCACGTCGATCTGGTCGATCGACATGCCGGCCTTCTTCAGCGCCTTCTGCGTCGCCGGGATCGGCGCGGTGAGCATGTAGACCGGGTCGTCGCCCATCAGCGCGAGCTGGTGGATGCGGGCACGGGGGGTCAGCCCGTGGTCCTTGACCGCCTGCTCGGAGGCGATCAGCACCGCGCCCGAGCCGTCGGAGATCTGCGAGGAGGTGGCGGCGGTGATCTGGCCGCCCTCCTTCAGCGTCTTCAACGAGGCCAGCTTCTCCAGCGTGGAGTCGGGGCGCGGGCCCTCGTCGTCCTCGACGCCGTTGATGGGCGCGATCTGGTCCTTGAAGTAGCCGTTGGCGATCGCCTTGGCGGCACGCTGGTGGGACTCGTAGGCGAACCGCTCGAGCTCGTCCCGCTTGAGTCCCCACTTCTCGCACATCAGCTCCGCGCCGCGGAACTGCGAGATCTCCTGCTTGCCGTAGCGCTCGACCCACTTGTCGCCGAACGGGAACGGCATGCCCTTCTCCAGCGCGGCGGTGATCGACGAGCCCATGGGCACGATGCTCATCGACTCCACACCGGCCGCCACGACCAGGTCCTGGGTGCCGGACAGCACGCCCTGGGCCGCGAAGTGGATCGACTGCTGGGAGGATCCGCACTGACGGTCGATCGTGACCCCGGCGGTGGTCTCCGGCAGCCCGGCCGACAGCCATGCGTTGCGCGCGATGTCCATGCTCTGGGGGCCGAACTGCATGACGCATCCCATGATGACGTCCTCGACCGCCGAGGGGTCGACGCCCGTGCGGTCGATCAGCGCCTTCAGGGTGTGCGCGGCCAGGTCAGTGGGGTGGACGGTGGACAGGCCGCCCTTCTTCTTGCCGACGGGGGTGCGGACCGCCCCGACGATGTACGCCTCTGCCACAGTGCCTCCTGTAAACCGAGCAATATTCGGTTCCTAGGGCAGAGCGTACAACAGAATGATGCTCGGCCGCCTCTCACGCAGGCGGTATAAGGTCCTCCGTACGGTCGACCCGGAACCGCCACCGGTCCACCACCAGGCCGTTCAGCGACTCCGACAGCGACAGCGCGAGTTCGCCCAGCTTCGCCTGGTCGTCGCCCCGCAGCTCCAGCGCCGTCAGCTCGGTCGCGAAGGGCAGCAGCTCCTGCACGGCCGGCGGCCGGCCCTTCTCCGGCACCACCAGGATCCGGATGCCGCCCACGTTGAAGACGAACTCCTCCTCCTGCTCGACCTCCCCCTCCAGCAGCTCCAGGAGCTCCTCGGCCGCCGGCCTGGCCGGAAGGATCACCGCGGGGCCGCTCTTGTGGCCGTCATCGGTGGGATCGTCCACCTCGCCCCGGCACACCGCCAGCCCGCCCAGCCGGAAAGCCAGCCCCTCGGCCAGATAGCGGTCGAAGTAGTCGAACGGCAGCGGACCCTCCGCCGTCACGCGGCACGCCCACACCTTCTCCAGCTCGCCGCCGACCAGGTCCGGCTCCGCCTCGACCGGCGCGTGCACCCGGACGTCCGCCGCCACGATGTCGTCGCCGTCCTCGCGCGCATCCGGATCGGCCAGCCGTACCAGCCGCAGCAACTCCGCCCGGTCCGGCTTGGCGGGCAGTGCCGCCGTGGGGCCAGTACGTAGTCTCCGCTTCGCCATCCAGCCCATAACGCGCCTCCGCGATCAGCTTCGATAGGAGCTCGTCATCGTCGCGTAGACGATGACGTTGTCGGTGTAGTGGCCGGTGCTGCGGTTGTAGACGCCGCCGCAGGTGATCAGGTGGAGCTGGGCGTTGGCCTGCGGGCCGTAGACGCGCTGGGTCGGGAACGTCTTCTTGTCCGCCTGCTCGATGCCGCCCACCGTGAACACCGCCGTGACGCCGTCCTGCCGCTTCACCTCGATGGTGTCGCCGTTGCGGATCTCCGGCAGGCGGCTGAAGACGGCGCTGCGCGTCCTGGTGTCCTTGTGCCCGAGCAGCACGGCGGGGCCGGCCTCACCCGGCGTGGACATGTTCCGGTACCAGCCGACCAGGTTCGGGTTGTTCGACGGCGGCACCTGGATCGTCCCGTCCTTGGCCAGCCCCACGGACCTGATCGGCGCGTTGATCCCCAGCCGCCTGACCGCGATCCGCACCGGCGTCGAGGGCAGCATCGCCGGCGCCGGAACCACCTGCGGCAGCGGCGGCGGCACGTTCGGAGCCGCCTGGAACATCGCCTGCTCCGGCTGCCCCGTGGCCTTGCCGTCAGGCTGCGCCGACAGCGGCAGCGCGTCCCTGCCGGCGGCCAGGCCGTACTCCTCCGGCGATCCCAGCACGATCAGCATCCCCGCCACCACGGTCACCACCCCGGCGACCGCGGCCAGCAGCAGCGTGATCCGCAGGCCCTTGCCGCCCTGGTCCTGCGGCGGCGGAGCGGGCGGGCCGCCGTACGGGTAGTGGTTCGCCACCTCGATCAGCCCTTGGAGACGGTACGGCGGCGCAGCAGCAGGCCGCCGGCACCGGCAGCCATGATCAGCACGGAACCGGCGAGCAGGAACATCCGCCCGTCAGGACCAGCGTCGCCCCCGGAGCCCGTGTCGGCCCCTTCCTTGGGCGTCTTCGACGACCTCGGGGTGGTGGTCCTGGTCGTGGGGGTCTCCGTGACGATCACGGTGGTGGTCCTGGTGGGCGTCGGGGTGCTGGTGCCGGTGGTCGTGTTCGTCGGGGTGTTGCTGTTGGTGGGCGACCCGGTCCCTGTGGGGGAACCGGTGCCGACGACCATGTTCAGTGAGGGGCCGCCCGATGTACCCGGCTCGCAGCTGTACCAATCGGTGCCGTTCACCTTGAGCGCGAAGCCGCCGGCCCTGACGGCGACGGTGCCCGTGGCAGTGGGCCTGATCACGATGCCCATGGTCGGAATCGGCATGGGAGAACCGTCGCTCACGGCTGTCTGCGGAGTCACGGTCGCGCTCGCCGTCACCGGAGTGCTGGGCACTGGGCTTCCGCTGGGGGTGGCAGTACCTACCGCGACAACTGTGCTGTTGGCCGAGATTACGGCCGTAGCCTCCAGCGTGGCTGTGCCAGTAGGCCGGATGTCCCAGTTCACCGTGACCGTCGCGCTGGCAACCGGTGCCGCGACCGGAGTCTTCAGCTCCATCTGAAATGGGATGTTCGTCGGAGTTCCCCCTGCAGGGGTGCATGAATAGACGACCTCCACCGGCACCGCGAAGGCGGCCACAGCGGGTATGACCCCGAAGATGCCTGCACCGAGGAGGGCAAAGGCGGATGTCTTGAGGGCGAGGCGGCGCCGCGCCTGGGACGTCAGCACTTGTCCTTCTCCAATTCGGCACAGTTCACAACAGGGCGTCCCCACGATCCCAGCCGTGGGTCACGGTTGGGTAGCGATCATACGGACTAATCCTGTCAATCGTCTGTAAAAGACCAAAACCACCCTGTCAGCCCTTCTTCTTGGACAGGGTGGCGTACACGATGATGTTGTCCGTGTAGCTGTGCGCAGTCTTGTTGTAGATGCCGCCGCACGTGATGAGCCTGAGCTGGGCATTCGTCGTGTTGCCGTAGACCCGGGCCGTCGGGAACGTCTTCTTGCCCACCTGCTCGATGCCGCTCACCGTGAAGCGCGTGACCTTGCCGTCCGAGCGGTACACGTAGATCTGGTCACCCTTGGCCAGCTCGTTGAGGCGCTTGAAGACCGCCGCGCCCTTCTTGGTGCTGACGTGGCCGTTGATCACCGAAGGGCCGAGCTCGCCGGGGAGCGGGCTGCGGCGGTACCAGCCGGTGAGGTTGGGCTTGCTCAGCGGCGGGGTGCCCAGAATTCCCTTTTTGGACACCGTGACCGAGCCGACCGGGGCGTTGACCCTGATCTTGGGGATCCGGATGCGCAGCGGCTTGGACTTGGCCTTGGCGGCCGCTGTCTTGGCCGGCGGGATCGCGGCCACGATCGGCGCGGCGGCCAGCGGCGGGGGCGCGTCGAGGCGGGCCGGGGTGAGCGGCACGTCCTTGCCGCCGGGGCCGACGCTCGGGGGCAGCACGAACGCGCCGGCGTTCTGATACTCCAGAGTGGTGCCCGGCTGGTCCAGCGCCATGGGGGCCGGCGCCGAACCGTCGTCGACCGCGGGGGCGAGCGAGAGCAGCCCCACCATGATGGCGCCCACGCCACCCAGCGAGCCGGCGATCAGCAACGCCGGGGTGGCCCTGGTCAGCAGCGACTTCTGTTCGGTCATCAGTTCATCCCTCCGGCGTGTCCCGCGCGCCGCCGACGAAGCAGCAGGCCCCCGGTGGCGCTGCCCATCAGCAACAAGGATCCGCCCGCGATCAGCCCGTACGAGCCCGTTTCCTGCTCGGGCGCCTCACCGGTGTCCACCCCTCCCGAGGGGGTGCTGGCCACCTGCGCCCTGTAGTTCGTGGCGGTGGGGCCGGCGGAGGCAGAGGTGCTGGCGGAGGCCGATGTGGATCCGCGGGGCACCACCACGCTCACGTGGGACCCGGTCGGCCACGGGTTGTGCTGCGGAGGCGTGACGCTGGGGTTGCCGGACGGGCTGGCCGTCGACGTGGGGTCGTCGGTCGGATCGTCCGTGGGAGGAGGGGTGGTGGGCGGCGTCGACGGGCTCCCGCCGCCCACGGTGATCTCCACCGTGCCCGGGTTGTTGGTGATCGTGCAGGTGGACCTGTGCTCCGTGGGCGGATTGATCATCTCGCGGGTGTGCAGCTTGAAGGCGTCCAGGTGGATGGGCTTGCCCAGGTCGATGCTTCTGACGCGGACGGTGTGCTGCGCGTAGGCGAGGTCCTTGCGCTCCCAGAGGGAGACGTTGCCCTTGATCGTGGCGGTGGGGTTGCCGCTGGAGTCCTTGGTCGGGTCCACGACCGCAGAGTGGTCGTCGTCGATGCTCACCCGGACCCTGCCCAGGCCCGGCTGCTCGCGGCCGATGTACTCGAACCCGGTACCCCGGAACTTGATGACGGCCTCGTCCGTGCGGGTGCTGGTCGTGTGGACGTCCCGCAGCCAGTCGCCGTACTCGACGGGCGTGCCCGGATGCAGTGCCCACCCCGCGTCGTAGCTCACCCGCGGGTCGTCGTTGTTCACGACCACCTCTCCGGCCGGCGGGACGAAGTCCACCGTCATCCCCTGAGGGGTGAGCTTGATGACGCCCGTGTCGGTCATGTGCGCCTCGGAGGACAGGCCTTCCGGCGCGGACATCGGCTGACCGGGCTTGAGTGCCGGCTGGTCCTTACTGCCGTGCGCCTCAAGCGTGCCGTTCCAGGCGCCGTCGAGCTTGACGTTGCCGATCAGGGAGACCTTGGCGCCCTCGGCGTAGTAGTCCGGTGACTTGAACCTGGGCGTGTTGACATGCTCGATGGTCCAGCCGAGCTTGAGCATGCCGTTCTGCTGCACGGTGGTCGGGATCTGCACCCTGGCCTTGAGTTTCACCTCGTCAGAGCCGGCGATCCCGCCCGTGCAGCTGTAGTCGACCACCAGGCTGAAGGTGTCCGCCTGAGCGGGCATCGCCACGAATGCGGCTGATGCCGCCAAGCCGACCGATGCGGCGATCCACGCATTGCGCCACCGACTCACGGCAACTCCGATCACACAGTAAACCGAAGGTAGATCTTAGAGTCGGCAGCAGTGCAACACGTACATCTCCTACCACTTGTGATGAACCCGTGTCCGCACCGGAAAACGTCCGTCCGAAGCAGGTGTGCCCACCGGTAACAGAATCGTATTCTGGCGAGCACCACACCCTGCTTGGAGGCGACATGCGGCGAGACCTCTTCGACGAGGAACACCTGCTCTTCCGCGACACCGTGCGCGAGTTCATGGCCCGCGAGGTCGCACCCCACCACGACCAGTGGGAGAAGGACGGCATCGTGCCCCGCGAGGTCTGGAAGAAGGCCGGAGAGGTCGGGATGTTCGGGTTCTCGGTGCCCGAGGAGTTCGGCGGGGCGGGCATCACGGACTTCCGCTACAACGCGGTCATCGTCGAGGAGATCATCCGGCAGGGGGCGTCCGGGCTGGGATTCTCGCTGCACAACGACGTCATGGCGCCGTACATGGTGGAGCTGACCGACGAGGAGCAGAAGCGCCGGTGGCTGCCCGGCTTCGCCGGCGGGGAGCTGATCACCGCGATCGCGATGACCGAGCCGGGCGCCGGCAGCGACCTGCAGGGGATCAGGACCACGGCGGTCCGCGAGGGTGATCACTACGTGGTCAACGGGCAGAAGACGTTCATCACCAACGGCATCAACGCCGATCTCGTCGTGGTGGTCGCGAAGACCGATCCGGCGGCCGGGGCGAGAGGGACCACGCTGCTGGTGGTCGAGCGCGGCATGGACGGGTTCGGCCACGGCCGCAACCTGGACAAGGTCGGCATGAAGGCGCAGGACACGGCCGAGTTGTTCTTCGAGAACGTCCGGGTGCCCGTCGCCAACCGGCTCGGCCCTAACGACGGCGAGGGCTTCATCCAGCTGATGAACAACCTGCCGCAGGAGCGGTTGTCGATCGCGGTGGCGGCCGTGGCCGCGGCCGAGACCGTGCTGGAGCAGACGATCGAGTACTGCAAGGGCCGTCAGGCTTTCGGGCGGAACATCGGCTCCTTCCAGAACACCCGGTTCGTGCTGGCGGAGCTGGCCACCGAGACGGAGATCGCCCGCCACTACGTCGACAAGTGCATCGTGGCGCTCAACGCCAAGGAGCTCACCGTCGTCGACGCGGCCAAGGCCAAGTGGTGGACCACCGAACTGCAGACCAGGGTCATCGACCGCTGCCTCCAGCTCCACGGCGGCTACGGCTACATGATGGAGTATCCGGTCGCCAAGGCCTGGCTCGACAGCCGCGTGCAGACTATCTACGGCGGCACCACCGAGATCATGAAGGAGATCATCGGCCGGTCGTTCGGCTTCTAGAGCGCCGCGCGCCGAACCGCCGGGCGGCGCATACTGGTCAGCATGGACGGCGGCCTGATCCTCCTGGTTTTCCTGGCACTGCTGTTCGCCTGGGGCCTCAACCGGGTGCGCCGGGCGATCCGGCTCGGCCCGATCGGCTACGCAGGGGTGATGATCGTGTTCGTCATCGTCATGCTGCTGCTGTGGGGCCAGACCTTCCGCTAGCCGGGCAGAGCGCCGACGAAGCGGGTGAGCAGGCGGGCGAACTCCGCGCGCTCCTCGGCGGACCAGCCCGCCGTGGCCGCGGCGAACGACGCCTGCCTGCCCCGGTGCATCTCCGCCACCGCCGCCCGGCCCGCGTCCGTCATGACCAGCAGCGCCCTGCGCCCGTCGGCCTGGTCGGCCTCGCGCCTTGCCAGGCCCGCCTCCACGGCGACCGCGACGAGTCTGCTGGCCCTCGGCTGGTCGACCGCGAGCGCCCGCGCGACGTCCGACACGGTGACCGGGCCGCCGGCCGACTCGATCACGTCGAGCACATCCAGCTCGGGCGCCGCCCTCTCACTCAGCCGCGCGAGGGCACGCCTGCTCTGCCTGCGCCTGATGGCCACCATCGCCCGCTCGATCTCGGCGATATCGTTGTCTTCGTACATATAGTTGTTAGTGTACATACATGAACAAGCCGATCGGATACTGGCTTAGGCACCTCGACGCGCTCCTGGAGGAGTCCATGGCCCGGGCGCTGGCGGAGCACGCCGTGACCCGGCGCGAGTGGCAGGCGCTCAACGTCCTGGCGATACCCGGACAGGACCCGCACGACATCCTGGAGCCGTTCCCCGGCGTCGGCGACGCGGTCGAGGCGCTGACCGCCAAGGGCTGGGCCCAGGACGGCCGGCTCACCGCCGACGGCAAGCGGGCGCACGCGACGATCGCCGAGCGGGTCGGCCACGTCAGGAGGCGAGCGGTCGAGGGAGTGAGCCCGCACGAGTATCAGGCGACGGTCGACGTGCTGCGCCGGATGGCCGCCAACCTGGAGACCGCCTAACCCCCGCTGCCCTCCAGCAGCACTCTGGCCACCAGCTCCGGATCGTCGCTCATCGGGACATGCCCGCACCCCTTGAGCAGCTTCACCCGCTGCCCCGACCATCTCGCGGCGCGCACCGCCTGGCGGCGCAGCAGGAGCCGGTCGTGCTCGCCCCAGGCGATCGTGATGGGTGACTTGGGCGGCGCGGGCGGCATCACGTTGGAGAACGACTCCAGCGTCTCGTCGAAACCGGAGGCCTCGCCCAGCGCCTGGGTGGCGGCGACCAGGGCGGTCGGCGTCAGCCTGGCGGGATGCGCGACCAGCAGGCCCGCCGACAGGGCGCGGCCCACCGGGTTCTCGGCCGCCTTGGCCGCCTGCTCCGGCGGCATCGACCGGGCCGAGGCACGCATGGCCCGCAGCACCCACTGGCAGTAGAGCAGCTCGGGACGCGACCAGAAACCGGCCGGAGACAGCGCGGTGGCCGTCCGGACCGTGCCGCGCGAGGCCAGCTCCAGGGCGAGGTAGCCGCCCAGGGAATTGCCCGCCACGTGCGGATCGCGTACGCCGAGCAGCGCGCAGAACGACTCGACCGCGTCCGCGAGCGACTCGGCGGTGTAGGGGGTGCCGTCAGGCAGCCCGGGCGACCGGCCGAACCCGGGCAGGTCGACGGCGATCACCGTCCGTTCGGCGGCCAGCCGGTCCAGCACCGGCAACCAGGCCTGCCAGTGATGGCCGATGCCATGGATGAGAATCAGCGGCTCGCCGCTGCCGCGACGTTCGAAGGCCAGCTCCATGGCCATGAGTGAATCACTCAACGGCCACGGGTGGGAATCTCGAACCAGACCGCTTTGCCTTCCCTCGTCGGTCGCGATCCCCACCGCTTGGCGAGCTGGTCGACGAGGTAGAGGCCACGGCCGCCCTCGTCGTTCTCGCCCGCGCTGCGGATCCGCGGCAGCCGCAGGTCCTGGTCGAACACCTCGACCCACACCGATTCCCCGCCCCGGCGCAGCCGCAGCGTGAACTCCTTGTCGCCGACCGCCTCGTCCTCGAAGCCGGGCACGTCCCAGGAGTCCTCGAACGGCAGTGGCGGCCCCTCGACCACCAGATCCCTGCGCGGCACGGTCGCGGTGGAGGCGTGCAGCACCACGTTGGTGACCACCTCGGAGACCAGCAGGCAGGCCAGCTCGGCGCGCTCCTCTGGCACATTCCAGTCGGCGAACGCCTCCGAGGCCATCCGCCGTGCCTCCCCCACCATGATCGGCTGGGCCGGGAAGGTGCGCTCCTCGACGTCCAGCTCGTTGTCGCTGGAGCGGACGACCAGGATCGCCATGTCGTCGTCGATCTCGCCGGGCACCGCGACCGTCGCGACGTCGGCGATCCGCTCGACCTCGGCGTCGGTCATCTTGGCGAGCTTCTCGCAGAGCACTCCGAGCGTCTCGGCGTCGGTGGGCATCTTCCCGTGACGGGTGGGGCGGCGGTCGACCAGGCCGTCGGTGTAGAGGAGCAGCGCGGCGCCTGGCGGCAGCGTGCGGGTCTCCTCCTTGTAGACGAGGTCGGCGTGCATGCCCTTGGCGCGCACGCCCAGGGGCTGGCCGACCTCCTCGATGTCGAGCTCCACGCACTGGCCGTCGGCCAGCAGCAGCGGCGGGGCGTGGCCGGCGTTGGCGAAGGACAGCTGCCGCGACCAGGCGTCGTAGACGAGATACTGGCAGGTCACGATGGGTGGGACGCTGACCTCGGTGCCGCTGTCGTCACGCTCGGGCGTCGCGATGATGCGCGTCCACTCGTCCAGCCTGGCCAGGATGTCGGCGGGCGACTTGTCGTCCTGGGCGAAGGCCCGCAGCGCGGCGCGGAGCTGGCCCATGATGGCCGCCGCCTTGGCCCCCCTGCCCTCCACGTCGCCGATCACGATGCCGACCCGGCCGGCCGACAGCGGGATCACGTCGTACCAGTCGCCGCCCACCTGGGTCTGGATGCCCTGGCCGTGGGAGGCGAGCGGCGCGGCGGGATAGTAGCGGACCGCGATCTGCAGGCCGTCGAGCTGCGGCAGCGCCCTGGGCAGCAGGTGCTTCTGGAACGACTCGGCGGTGTGGCGCTCCTCCTCGAACAGCAGCGCGTTGTCGATCGCGAGCGCGACCCGGGTCGCGATGGCGCCCACGAAGTCGCGGTCGAAGGCGTCGTAGTGAGGGCTGCGGCGCTCGGTGAGGTTGGACAGCCCGAGGTACATCAGGCCGAGCGTCTCGCCGCGCACGCTGAGCGGGGCGACGATCGCGGAGTTCATGCCGACCTCGCCGCACAGCCTCGCGCTGCCCTCGGTGGGGGCCGGGAAGCTGTTGCTGGCGAAGTCGTCGACGAGGATGGTCTCCTGGCGGCGCAGCGCCGCGTCGGCGTAGTGGCCCGACGGATAGCGGATCTCCGCCCCCACCGGCTTCCAGGTGCCGGGGGGCGGCGCCCAGCCCTGCACGTGCTGGGAGACCCTGCGAATCAGCCGGTCGCCCTCCATCAGCTCGATGAAGCAGTGGTCGGCGAACTGCGGCACCAGCATCTCGGCGACCCGCTTGAGCGTCTCCTCGACGTAGAGGGAGCCCGCCAGCCGCTCGCCGATGCGCTCCAGCAGCCCGAAGCGGTCCTTCTCGCGCTCGTTGCTGCGCAGCGCCTCGCGGGCGGTGATGACGATCCCCGTCACCGAGCCGGACGGGTGGCGCAGCGGCACGGCCTGGGCCCGGACGTAGACGATCGTGCCGTCGCCGCGCCTGACGTCGAACGTGCCCTCCCACACGCCGCCCTTGAGCACGTGCTTGGCCAGCTCGATCGCCTGCGGGTGGTCCTTCTCCATGATCCCGAGGGACAGGACCGACGAGTCGCGGGCCGACTTGGCCGGCCTGCCGAACAGCTTTTCGGCAAACGGGTTCCAGTAAAGGAGGTTGCTGAAGCGGTCCGTGACGACCACGGCCATGTCGGCGTGGTCCAGGACGGACGCGGCGCTGAGCTGGTCGGCCGCGTCCTGGGACAGATCCCCCCATCGCTTCATCCGGAGACCACTCCTCGGGGAGGCATGCGCGAAAAGCGAACCACGGGCGCTCCTGCAACAGTCTTGGCCGGGGGGGAGTGGAGGGTCTCCCAGATGGGATTCAACCAAGCAGCCGCGTGCGCGTCAGCGCCTGGAGACGAAAACGTGCGCGGCAACGTCACGCGGAATCTCCGCGAGAGAGTCGTTCGCGTCACCGTCACCTGTCACCCGCACACCATCGTCGCTCGCCGCGAGCGTCACCTCGCGTCCGGGTTGTATCCCAACTTGCTTGAGTTTAAGCATCAGAGCGGGATCACTTTGCACTTGTTCGCTAATTCGCCGGACCACGACGGGCACGCCCTGGGCTCCGGCCAGCTCCGTCATGGCGACGAGCACGCCCCCGGCCTGCTCTGCCGCCTCCGTCGCGCCCAGCTCGCCGAGCCCCGGGATGGGGTTGCCGTGCGGGCAGGACGTGGGGTTGTCGAGCAGCTTGACCAGGCGCGTCTCGACGGACTCGGACATCACGTGCTCCCAGCGGCACGCCTCGATGTGCACCTCTTCCCAGGGCAGCCCGATGACGTCGATCAGCAGGCACTCCGCCAGGCGGTGTTTACGCATGACGCGCGTCGCGAGCGTGCGTCCCAGGTCGGTCATGGACAGGTGGCGGTCACCCTCCACGCGAACGAGGCCGTCCCGCTCCATGCGGGCGACGGTCTGGCTCACGGTGGGGCCGCTCTGTTGCAAGCGCTCGGCAATGCGCGCGCGAAGGGGGACGATGCCCTCCTCCTCGAGCTCGTAAATCGTACGGAGATACATCTCCGTAGTGTCGATCAGGCCGTGTGCGGTCAAGGCTCCTCCCAACTGAATGCTACGCCGGTCGTGGCGGGGACTGAGCCCGTCCGCTGCGGGCACAGGAAGTCAGGGCCAAAGCCTATGGGGAGAACGACCGACGATGACGACAAAGGACGGCAACAACTCGGCGGCCGAGTTCCTTCCCGGTCACCTGGACCTCGCCTCGCCGCGGAGCGCCTCGGCCTGCTGCGGCGAGCAGCCGGGCGATCCTCACCGACCTCCAGGCCGCCTGATCTTGGCGTAGGGGTACGTTCAGCGCGCGCGGTAGTTCCTGAAGCCGGCGACCGACAGCCCGACCACCAGGACGGCGATCGCGCACGCCAGGCCGCCTCCCACCCAGGCGGTCGTCAGCCCGAACACCGAGGCGGTGGCCCCGGCCCGCACGTCGCCCAGCCGGGGGCCGCCGGCGACCACGACCATGAAGACGCCCTGCAGCCGCCCGCGCATCTCGTCGGGCGCGTACAGCTGCAGGATGGACTGCCGCCACACCGAGGAGACCACGTCCGCCGCTCCCCCGACGGCCATGAACAGCAGCACCAGCCACAGCTCCTGCGCGAGCCCCGCCGCGGCGACCGCGAGCCCCCAGACGGCGATCACGAAGGTCAGCGCCAGCCCCTGCCGGCTGACGCGGGTGACCCAGCCGGAGAACAGCCCGCCGATCACCGAGCCGACGGCCATCGAGGCGACCAGCCAGCTCAGCGCGTACAGCGACCCGCCGAAGCGGAGATCGACCAGCTCGGGGAAGAGCGCCCTGGGCAGGGCGAAGACCATCGCGATGATGTCGACGACGAAGGACATCACCAGCACCGGCGTGGTGAGGATGAACCTCAGCCCTTCGGCCACGGACCGCCAGCCGGGCCTGGAGACCGCCCCCATGGGCGCGAGCGCGGGCAGGCGCAGGGCCGCGTAGAGGCTGGCGGAGAAGAGCACGGCGTCCACCGCGTAGGCCGCGGCGAAGCCGCCCCAGGCGAGCACGACGCCGCCGACCATCGGGCCGCCGACCGCGGCCAGGCTGTAGACGAGCGAGTTCAGCGCGTTGGCCGACGGGACCAGCTCGGGAGGCAGCAGCCTGGGGATGATCGCGCCCCTGGTGGAGGAGCTGATGGCGAAGCCCGCGGCGCCCAACGCGACCGTGCCGAGCAGCGCGTACACGTTGGGCGTCCCGAGCAGCGCCTGCAGCAGGATGAGCACGGTGCTCACCCAGGCGACCAGCGAACCGGCGACGAGCAGCTTGCGCCGGTCCACGGCGTCGGCGACGGCCCCGCCCCACAGCCCGAACACCACCAGCGGGACGAGGTTCGCCAGGCCCAGCATGCCGACCCAGAACGACGAGCCGGTCAGCTCGTAGACCTGCTGGCTGACGGCGACGACGGTGACCGCCAGGCCGACGTGCGAGACGGCCTGGCCCAGCCAGAGCCGCCGGTAGGCGGGCACCGCCAGTGGCCGGGTGTCTACCAGATGACGTTTGACGAACTCCCCGAATGCCACTTGAAGGACACTAAGGGGCAAGCCTCTCCAGAACCCACCCGGGTCTGGTTCGCCGGTAGCGGAGCCTGTCATGCATCCGGTCGAGCTGCCCCTGCCAGAACTCCACCTCCACCGGGGCCACCCGGAAGCCGCCCCAGAACTCCGGCACCGGCGGGTCCTCGGGCCAGCGCGCCGCCAGCTCCTCGTAGCGCTCGTCCAGCTCCTCCCGGGACCGCACGACCGCGGACTGGCGCGACGCCCAGGCCCCGATGCGCGAGCCGTACGGCCTGGAGCTGAAGTAGGCGGCCGACTCCTCGTGCGACAGCCGCGACACCGAGCCCTCGACGCGCACCTGGCGGCGTATCGGATGCCACGGGAACAGCAGCGAGGCCCGCGGGTTCTCGGTCAGGTCGCGGCCCTTGCGGGACTCGTAGTTGGTGAAGAAGACGAACCCGTGCTCGTCGTAGGCCTTCAACAGGACGGTTCTGGCGCTGGGGCGACCGCCTGCGGAGGCGGTCGCCAGCACCATGGCGTTGGGTTCGGGCAGGCCCGCGTCGAGCGCGTCCTCGAACCAGACGGTGAATTGCGCTATGGGATCGGCCGCGACGGCGGCTTCGAGCAGCGGTTCGCCCTCGTACGTGCGGCGGAGCCCTGCCAGCGAGGGCGGGCGCGAGGTGGCATCCACGAGACGGTATTCTTGCGCGCTCGGTGGCAGATCCCACACACCGCCTCCTATCAGGTGTTTTGGCCTTTCGGCGGGTCCGGAGGCCGAGCACGAGCCGGGAGGGGGTTAAATTGACCCGCCGGTATCTCGACATCAAGGCATTGCCGGAACATGGCAAGAAAGGGAGGCGGCCGAGAATGTCCGACTTCAAACCCGGCCTCGAGGGCGTTGTAGCTTTCGAGACCGAGATCGCGGAACCGGACAAAGAAGGGGGCGCCCTTCGATACCGGGGCGTCGACATCGAGGAGCTGGTCGGCCGTGTCCCCTTCGGGCACGTCTGGGGCCTGCTGGTCGACAACAAGTTCCAGCCGGGCCTTCCCCCGGCGGAGCCGTACCCCATCCCTGTCCATTCCGGTGACATCCGCGTTGACGTACAGAGCGCGCTGGCCATGCTGGCTCCGGCCTACGGTTTCAAGGCCCTGCTCGACATCAGCGACGAGGAGGCCCGCGACCAGCTCGCCCGCGCCTCCGTGATGGCCCTGTCCTTCGTGGCGCAGTCGGCGCGCGGCCTCGGCCTGCCGATGGTGCCCCAGAGCCGCGTCGACGAGGCCAAGACCATCGTCGAACGCTTCATGATCCGCTGGCGCGGTGAGCCCGATCCCAAGCACGTCAGGGCCATCGACGCCTACTGGACCTCGGCGGCCGAGCACGGCATGAACGCCTCCACCTTCACCGCCAGGGTCATCGCCTCCACCGGCGCGGACGTGGCGGCCGCGCTGTCCGGCGCGGTCGGCGCCATGTCGGGCCCGCTCCACGGCGGCGCCCCGGCCCGCGTCCTGCACATGATCGAGGGTGTCGAGAAGCTCGGCGACGCCAAGAAGTACGTGCAGGGCGAGCTCGACAAGGGCCAGCGGCTGATGGGCTTCGGCCACCGCGTCTACCGTGCCGAGGACCCGCGGGCCCGCGTGCTCCGCCGCACCGCCAAGGAGCTCGACGCGCCGCGTTACGAGGTCGCGGCGGCGCTGGAGCAGGCGGCGCTGGAGGAGCTCCACGCCCGCAAGCCCGACCGCGTGCTGGCCACCAACGTCGAATACTGGGCCGCGGTGGTCCTGGACTTCGCCGAGGTGCCCTCGCACATGTTCACCTCGATGTTCACCTGCGCCCGCACGGCCGGTTGGGCCGCGCACATCCTTGAGCAGAAGCTCACGGGCAGGCTGGTGCGCCCGAGCGCCAACTACATCGGCCCGGCGTCGCGCCCGCTCAGCGACGTGCCCGGCGCCTCCGAGGTCGTCGGCACCATCTGACCTCGAGCCCCGCGAACGGTCCGCCGGTCACCGGCGGGCCGTTCCTTGCTTGCCACCGGTCGAGTGCGTGAAACTTTCACGCCGGTGTCTCCTCCCCCTCCCGCAGGCCGGCGTCGGGGCAGGCGGACCGGGGCGGCGTCAACTCGGTGAGCCTGCCGCACAGCCCCACCAGGACCTGCTCCCCCGGCTCACCCACAGCCCGTTTCGGGACCTGGACCAGCATGACGGGCTTGTCCGTCGACTCGTGCGGCTCTCTGCCGCGGGTGAACTCGATCACCCCGGTGGTCCCGTACTGCGTGCCGAGCGTGCCCAGGCCGTACAGGACCGTGCCCTTGTCCGGCAGGGCGTCCGTGCCGCCGTAGGCGGAGCCGACCGCGAGTCCCAGGGCGAGCGCGGCGTCGTGGGCCAGCATCGCGTGCAGCGTCGACGGCTGCCTGTCGGAGCCGATCAGCGCCAGGATCTTGGCGAGCTGCGCCGTGCCGCCCCGGCCCTCACCCGCCCAGGGCGACTCCCAGGCGCGGTCCCAGGCGAGCGTGACGTAGTGCAGGCGCATGTTGGGGTGCTCGCCGAGCTGCTGCTGGTTGTCCTGTACGTACTTCGTCACGTCGTCGGAGGCCAGCACGTGATGGGTGCGGGCCTGGCTGCAACCCTCGTTGAGCCCCTCGACGAAGGTGGCGAAGTCGTCGCCCCGGCCCGTGTAGTAGATCAGCTCGTGATCGCAGGCCCGCTTCACCTGGGTCCTGAGCTGCTCCCCTCCGGTGTACTGGAGCCGCGTGACGTCGCCGAAGGCGGCGGCGAAGTCCGCGGCCAGGCCGGTGCTGTAGAGGTCGCCCTCGCTGACGTCCTCCATCAGCGCCACCGTCCTGGCCTGCGGCAGGTCGCCGCTGCCCGCCCTGATCCACGCCGCCGACGCCTTGGCCTGCCGCTCGTTGTCGGCGGCCATCCTGAAGAAGTACGGCGCCGGCACCCTGCGGTGGACGGCCAGGTCGTCGGCCGTGCCGACGGTCACCACCACCGGGAGGCCGGCGGCGTTCAGCACCGCGATGGCCTCCTGGTTGCCCACCCTGCTCTGGGCCATCCCGATCACCCCGACGATCGGCGCGCCGCCCTCCAGCCGCTCGACCACCTGGCGGGCCACCGCAACGGCCCGCCTGAACGCCCGTCCCGGGTTGGCCAGCAGGATGCGCAGCTTGGGTCGCGAGCTGGTGGAGGCGTTGTAGGCCTGCTGGTAGGCGGCGACGCCGAACAGCTCGCCGTGCGAGCCCGCCAGCAGCGCCTGCGGGGAGCCGGTCAGCGGACCGATGTAGGCGATCTCGACGTGGCGGCCGCTCGCCACGGCCTTGGCGTTCTCCGCCTCGATGATGCCGATCGGCCTGGCCAGCCGCTGGTGGAAGACGTGGCCGCCATCGGAGATTCCGATGCATTCTCCCTGGTCGAGCAGCACGTCAGGGGTCTGGCAGTAGGTCCTGTCGGTGGTCCAGATGTAGGCGCCGGACGCCAGCAGCGGCACGATCAGCAGGGCCGCCATGACCGTCCAGTAGGCCCTGACCCGCTTGTGGCCCAGCCGGGGCGGCGGCAGCGCGGGGGCCTGGGTGACGTCCGCGTCGACCCCGTCGACCACCAGGTAGGAGGGGCCGTGCCGGTGCCGCGCCTGGTGCAGCCAGTCCCGGTACGGCTCTTCCCCGGGCTGCGTGTCGGCGCTCAGCCGGACCATTCGGACGCTGGGCAGCAGGTCGGCCCGCTCCGGCCCGGAGGTGACCACCAGCAGGGGATCCCACCGCGCCACCCGCCGGCGCACGGTGTGCAGGCGGCTGAGGAAGGGCGGCCGCTCGGCGCCGCTGACGTCGCGCAGGTACAGGGTGCAGTAGTAGGCGCGGGCCCACGCCGGCCAGAGGAACAGCCGGCGCCGCCGGTAGGCCTGCCTGAGGTCCTCCAGGAAGGCGTTGACCAGCAGCAGCTCCAGCTCCTCCGTCGGCAGCTTGGCCAGCCGGTGCGCGTAGCCGGACAGCCGTTCCAGGGAGTCCCGCGGATGGAAGAGCTGCCGCCGGAACCACGAGCTCCTGACATGGGTGCGGGCGAGCAGGACGGCGTGGCCGGCGGCCACCACGACGGCGCCCGCCACGCTCAGCGCCCAGCCCACGATCGTGATCACCTGACCGGCCAGGGCGGCGACCAGCGAGGCCGCCGGGACCCAGCCGGTGAGCAGCCTGCTCAGGTAGTCCAGCCAGACCACGACCGGCCGGTCCTCGTCCTTCCCCCGCGGATGCTCCTCGCTCTTCCCGCGCCGGCCCGGACGATTCGCGGCCAGCGCCCTCTCCATGTCGGGGATCTCGGCCTTGCCGGCGCTCTTGCGCTCCATGACGAGCAGGACGAACGCGGTGAGCTGGAACCTGATCGGCGGCAGTCCCCTGGGCCCGGTCCGCTGCCCCAGCTTGACCGCAGCCCCGTCGACGACCGTCCGCACGTCGGTGACCTCGCGGGCGTCCAGCGAGAACAGCGGCATGTCCGATGTGTCGGGCGCGATGATCTCCTCGAGATCGGCGTCGCCCTTGCCGGTCAGGAAGATGGACAACTGCGGCATCGGCCGGTCACCACGCCAGGGAGCGGGCCGTCGCATCAATCTGTCGAACAGGCCACGCAGTAAGCCGCGGTCGTCTCTGTCCCCCATGAGCGCTCCCTGACACGCCGACCCCGAGTCGTGCTCCCATACTGGGCCATTCGCGACATCGCCGTTCCCCGTGGCGACCGGCGATTCAGCGAACTCGGCGTGGCTCCGGCGAGGCGGCGTCGGGCAGCTTCGCGCACAGGGCGTCCTTGCCGGGAGCCTCGCCGGTGTCCAGGAGACCGCAGCGGACGACGGGCTTGGCGTGGCCCCACGCCGCCTCGTCCACCTTCATGATCGCGATTGCCTTGTCGGTGGGCGTGTGCCGCTCGGAGGCGCTGAAGTCGATCACCCCGCCGGATCCCTCCCAGGCGGCGTCCCCCGCCGTGCGGGCGAGCCGGTAGAGGATGTCGCCCCGGCTGGGCAGCGCGCCGGCCTCCCCCGCGCCGACGGCCCGGTAGGCGGTGTTGGCCGCCTGGTAGATCACGTTGATCGCGTCGTAGGTGAGGATGAGGCTGTCGTCGGAGGCCGTCTTGTGGGCGCCCTTCAGCAGGCCGCTGACGAACCTGGTCGGCTCCGCGGAGCTCTCGCGCCAGAGCGTCCGATGCGCCAGTGCCAGATAGTAGACCTCGACCTGCTTCATCGCGGCGATCTCGCCGCCGTGGTCGGACACCACCTTGACCACGTCGTCGCCGGCGATCACCTTCACCTCGCCGCAGGCGTTGCCCTCCAGGGCCATGAGGAAGTCGCGGAATTCCGAGGCTCGGCCCGCGTAGACGATGACGTCGGGCTTGAGCCTGCAGGACTTCACCGCAGCGGAGGAGATGCCGCCCGCCTCGACGGTGTAGTAGACCCGGTCCTCGACCCGGATCCCCCGATCGGCCAGCACCGCCTGGAAGTCGTCGGCCAGGTTGTTGGTGTACTGGTCGCTGGGCGACCCGTCCTGCACGATGACCGCGCTCGGCTTGCTCACGTTCGCGAGAAGGCGCTGCTCGACGAACCGCGAGCCCAGCGCTGCCTCCCGGAAGTTGGTCGGCCCCACGTGGAAGTAGTAGGGAGACGGGTCGCCCGGGTCATCGGGCTTGGCGGGGTCGTGGATGTAGCCGAGCCCGTCGGCCGTCGCGGTGCTCGACACCATCGGGATCTTGGCCAGGTGCAGCTCCCCGACCGCTTCGCTGACCCCTGTCACGCTGCGCGCCAGGCCGACCACGCCCATCACGTGCGGGTCCTGCTCGGCCATCTCGGTGATGAGCCGGGCCGTGCGGCGGCCATGGGCGAAGTTGTTCCCCGCGTTCGCGAGGAGCACGCGGAGCCGGGGCGTGCTGGAGACGTCCCGCTGATACTGCTCCACCGCCGCGAGCTCGGACAGCGCCGCCGCGAGCCGGGTGTCGTCCGCCGCGGTCTTCCTGATGGAGAACTCTCCGAACACCACGACGCTGACGTATCTCCCGGAGTCGATGGCGTAGGCGTTGTTCGCGTCGATCTTCTGGACAAGCCGGCGCACCTCCTCGCCGAACAGGTCTTCCGGGGCCTCGCGGGTCGCGTTGACGACGCCGACGCACTCGGCCCCGATCCGTTCGGCCCAGCGGAGCCCACCGCAGTGCGCGGCCCTGTCCCACTGGTTCCAGGCGACCCAGCTCATCGGCAGCACCACCAGCGCGGCGACCACGAGCCAGTAACCCACGGCCCGCCCGCGCAACGGCGACAGCGGCCGGTCCCCCGGGGCGGCGGCGGGAACGGCCTCGGCCCGGACGCCGAGCCGAAGGTCCGGGACGCGCTGCCGGGCACCGGCCCGCCACCGGCGGACCGCCTCGGCGAGCTCGTCGAGCTCCGCGGGACCGGCCTGCGGCCTGGCCTCGACGTCGGCCACCGCCGCCAGCACCACCATCGGCACGAGCAGCCCGGTCTCCCTCGTGGTCTCCTCCATCAGCCGGAGGAAGCGCGCGTTGACCCCGTCAGGCGTGCCGGCCTGGAGCAGCAACAGGGCATACAGTCCCCGGCCCCAGCTCGGCCACGGGGTGATCCACTTCTTGTAGGCCTCACGCAGGTCCCTGGCCAGGGCGTGGACCAGCAGCCGCTCGATGTCGGCCTCGCTCGCGCCCGCCAGGCGGAGGGCGTACTGCGGCTTGCGCTCGAACCGCTTGCGCGTCAGATAAGGCTGCTCGCCGAACCATCTGAAGGTGAGCGAGCCCCGGATCGACCGCCACCCCTGCCAGCCGGCGCCGACCAGCGCCAGCAGACCGCCGCCCACCAGGGGGACGGCGCCCACGAAGTCGGTGACGCCGCCCAGGAAGTAGACCGCCAGCGCGCCGATCGGCAACCACGTCACGAGTGCCCGGCCCACGAGGTCGATCGACACCTTGAGGTTGCGGTAGCCGGCGAACCTGCTCTTGCGCCACTCCTTGAAGCGCTTCTTGAACTCCCGATAGCCGGTGTGCGTCTGCGGATCGGGCGGCCACGTCCCGCCGCCCTCCGGTGGCAGGTCGCGCTGCTCCCTCGCCCACACCACGAACTGGGCGAGCGGGAAGCGCGGCGGCGGCAGCAGCGAGCCGCCCACAGGCTTGCCGAGCTGGCCGTGCTCCCCCGCCAGCGCCTTGACCAGCTCCAGCACCGAGCCGTGCGCGCCATCGCGGACGTCGGCGTAGGGCACGCAGTCCTGGAACGGCTTGGCGAGCATCTCGATCGCCTGGAACGCCTCCGGCCCCATGACCAGCACCGTGGGCAGCGGAGGGTCGGCGCGCCAGAAGGCCGGCCGGCGTACGAGTCCCTCGATGACACCCCGTAAATCGGCCACCCGGGCACTCCCTCAGCCGGTGATCAACTCTACTGTCCAACGAACAATCGCTGGAAAAGGTTCGACCTTCTCATCATCCGGACCCGGCGTCAGGCAATCGCTCCGGATGGATAACCTGGTCACGTGGCTGACATCGTGATTCCCGCTGACATCAAGCCCGCCGACGGCCGCTTCGGCTGCGGGCCCTCGAAGGTTCGCACCGAGCAACTGGCCGCCCTCGCCGCCTCCGGCGCGAGCGTGATGGGCACCTCTCACCGCCAGAAGCCGGTCAAGAACCTGGTCGGCCGAGTGCGGTCCGGCCTCGCCGACCTGTTCTCGCTGCCCGACGGCTATCAGGTCGTCCTCGGCAACGGAGGCACCACCGCCTTCTGGGACATCGCCTCCTTCGGGCTCATCCGCGACAGGTCGCAGCACCTGTCCTTCGGCGAGTTCTCCTCGAAGTTCGCCACCGTCGCCAAGAAGGCGCCGTGGCTGGGCGAGCCCTCGGTCATCGCCTCCGAGGTCGGCACCCACCCGCAGGCCGTGGACGAGGACGGCGTGGACGTCTACGCGCTCACCCACAACGAGACCTCCACCGGCGTGGCCATGCCGATCAGGCGGGTGGGCGGCGACGACGCGCTCGTGCTCGTGGACGCCACGTCCGGCGCCGGCGGCCTGCCCGTGGACGTGTCGGAGACCGACGTCTACTACTTCGCCCCGCAGAAGAGCTTCGCCTCCGACGGCGGCCTGTGGATCGCGCTCATGTCGCCGCGCGCCCTGGCCAGGGTCGAGGAGATCGCGGCGTCCGGCCGCTACGTGCCGGAGTTCTTCTCCCTGCCGGTGGCCATCGACAACTCCGCCAAGGACCAGACCTACAACACCCCGGCGGTGGCGACGCTGTTCCTGCTGGCCGACCAGCTCGACTGGATGAACGGCAACGGCGGCCTGGCCTGGACCACGTCCCGCACGGCCGACTCCGCCCAGCGGCTCTACACCTGGGCGGACAAGTCGTCCTTCGCCACCCCGTTCGCCGCTCCGGAGTTCCGCTCGCAGGTGGTCGGCACCATCGACTTCGCCGACAGCGTGGACGCGGCGGCGGTGGCCAAGGTGCTGCGCGCCAACGGCATCGTCGACACCGAGCCCTACCGCAAGCTGGGCCGCAACCAGCTGCGCGTCGCCATGTTCCCGGCCATCGAGCCGTCTGACGTCGAGGCGCTGACGGCGTGCGTCGACTACGTGGTCGAGCGCCTCTGACCCGTCCTTCGGGACAACTCGTCGAGGAGGGTCAGCGCGTCCTCCTCCTCGACGCTCTGCGCGAACCTCGCCAGCACCGGCGGCCTGTCGGTGCTGGCGGCCAGCGCGTCGAGCATGAGCCGGGTGACGTGCTCGGCCTGTGAGCGGGCGGCGGCATATCTGAAGGCGTTGCGATGGGGCGTGCGGATCAGCATGCCCTTCTTCACCAGCCGCTCGGCGACGGTCTGCACGGTGGTGTAGGCGAGCTCACGGTCCTCGTTCAGCTTGGCCAGGAGCTCTCTGACCCGCATGGGCTTCCCGGCATCCCACAGCACGTCCATGATCGCGCTTTCCAGGGATCCCAGGCTCGCCAACAGACCGATCCTCCAGAATGTTCAAAAAGAAACGTTCTTTCCCGAATCTCCCCGATTGATCGCGTCCTGTCCACCTCTACGCCGGCATGGGCGTCCTGGGAGCTAGATGGCCGCCTGCGACGGGCGGCGCAGGACCCAGGCGGCGACCACGCCGCCGATGAGCCCGAACAGGTGCCCCTGCCAGGAGATGCCCGGCTGGTTGGGCAGCAGGCCGGCCAAGATCGACCAGTAGGCGATCGCCACCCCGATGCCGAGAACGATGTCCAGGATCCGCCGGTCGAACAGGCCGCGGGCCACGACGTAACCGAAGTAGCCGAACACGAGCCCGCTGGCGCCCACCGTGATGACGTCGGGACTGGTGAACCAGGTGCCGATGCCGCCGATGACGATGATCAGCAGGCTGGCCGCGAAGAACCTGCCGACCCCGCGCAGCCCCGCGAGGAACCCGAGGACCAGCAGCGGCAGCGAGTTGGCCATCAGGTGGCCGAAGCCGATGTGGAGGAACGGCGCGAAGAAGATGCCGACCAGCCCTGAAGGCTCCCACCCGACGATGCCGAACTCCTGGTCGAGGCTGCCGCCGAGGACGTAGTCGACCACCTCGACCCCCCACATGACGCCCAGCAGGGCGACCATCAGGAGCAACGCGCTCAGGGCGCCCGACAGCAGCGTCCCGGCTCCGCGCTTGGCGGACTCGAACGGGGACCTCGAATAGTCGCTCATCCGCATCTCCCAGGTGGTCGGTCTTCTCTACCGTACGTACGAAGCCGTACGGGCGCGTAAAGAAACCCCCTCCCGATCACGAGAGGGGGCTACCGCCATACCGGGCTACTCGCCCTTCCACTGGGGGGCGCGCTTCTCGGCGAAGGCCGCCGCGCCCTCCATGGCGTCCTTGGAGCCGAACACCGGGTTGATGATCGCGCCCTGCCGCTTGAACATCTCCTCCAGCGACCAGTCCTGCGACTCGATGATCACCTTCTTGGTCGCGGCGAGAGCCAGCGGCGCGTTCGCGGCGATCTTGCGTGCCAGCTCCAGCGCCCCCTCCAGAGCGGCCCCCGGCTCGGTGATCCGGTTGACCAGGCCCAGCTCGTACAGGCGGGAGGCCGGGTAGTGATCGCCGGTCAGGGCGATCTCCATGGCCACGTGGTAGGGGATCCTGCGCGGCAGGCGCATGATGCCGCCCGCGCCCGCCACCAGCCCGCGCTTGGGCTCGGGCAGGCCGAACTTCGACTCCGAAGAGGCCACGATGAGGTCGCAGGACATGGCCAGTTCGAAGCCGCCCGCCAGTGCGTACCCCTCGACGGCGGCGACGATGGGCTTCTTGGGCGGCGCCTCGGTCAGGCCGCCGAAGCCGCGGCCCTCCACCACCGGAAAGTCGCCGGTCAGGAATCCCTTCAGGTCCATCCCCGCGGAGAACGTGCCACCTGCTCCGGTCAGGACGTACGCCGAAATATCGGGACGTGCGTCGAGCGCGTCCAGCGCCGCCACGACGCCCCGCGCGACCGCCCCGTTGACCGCGTTACGCGCCTTGGGGCGGTTGATGGTGATCACGGCTACGCCGTCGGACTCCTCGACGAGAACTTCGTCAGACACGAGACCTCACTCACTCGGGACTTACTTGGGCTGGAAGCGGATGCCGCCGTCGAAGCGGACGACCTCGGCGTTCATGTAGTCGTTCTCGACGAGCGAGCGCACCAGGTGGGCGAACTCGTCGGCACGGCCCATGCGCTTGGGGAAGACCACCGGCGCCACCAGCTTGGCCTTGAACTCGTCGGAGTTCGGCGAGAAGCCGTAGATGGGGGTGTCGATGATGCCGGGGCAGATCGTGTTGACCCGCACCCCGATGGCGGCCAGGTCGCGGGCGGCGGGCACGGTCATGCCCACGATGCCGCCCTTGGAGGCGCTGTAGGCGAGCTGACCGGTCTGCCCCTCCAGCGCCGCCACGGACGCGGTGTTGATCACCACGCCGCGCTGCCCGTCGGCGTCGACCGGCTCGGACTTGGCGATGGCCGCCGCGCCGATGCGCATGAGGTTGAACGTGCCGATCAGGTTGACCTCGATGACCTTGCGGTAGGAGGCCGGGTTGTGCGGCGCACCCTCGCGGTTGACCGTGCGCTCCGCCCAGCCGATGCCCGCGCTGTTGACCACCACGCGCAGCGGCTTGCCGGTGGCCACGGCTGCGTCCACGGCCGCCTGCACCTGCTGGTCGTCCGACACGTCGGTCTTGGCGAACACGCCGCCGAGCTCGTCGGCGACGGCCTTGCCGCGCTCCTCGTTGAGGTCGGCGATGACCACGGTGGCGCCCAGGCGCGCCAGCTCGCGGGCCGTGGCCTCACCGAGGCCGCTGGCACCGCCGGAGATGATTGCTGCAGATCCGTTCACGTCCATAGCACGGACCCTAACCCGCCAACCGAATGAAGTTCTACTCGGGGGTGGGTCAAATTCCTCCCACGGCACTGTCCACATCGGAGTAGACCTTGATGCGGCGGTCGAGCCCGGTCGTGCGCAGGATCCGCGCCACCGGCGCCTGCGGCGCGGCCAGCGAAACGCCACCGCCCTCGCCGGTCGCCAGCCGCCAGGCCTCGATCAGCACCGACAGGCCGCTGGAGTCCATGAAGGACAACTGCTGGAGATCGAGCACGAGCCTGGCGCTGTCCTGCTTGATCGCGTCGCGCACCTCGTCACGGAGGAACGGGGCGGTGAACAGGTCGAGCTCTCCCGAAACGGCCACCACCACGGCGTCACCGAGGGCGTGTCGCGCAAGCCGCAGCTTCATTGGCCCCTCCTCGATGAGCCACTGTACTTCGACTTGCCCCGATACCGGGCATGCGCAACTACGATCAGTCGTATGCAAGAGGACGGGACGGTACTGGGGATCCGCATGCCGTCCACCCGCCTCAGCCCGCTACGGGCCGTGCTGCGCCGAATGGCGATCGCACTGGCGATGCTGCTGGCGATGTTCGCGCTGGTGGCGGTGGATCTCGACGGCTACCACGACAACGCCGACGGCCGCGTCTCGCTGCTCGACGCCCTGTACTACGTGACGGTGTCGATCTCCACCACCGGCTACGGCGACATCACCCCCGTCACCACGGGGGCCAGGATCGTCAACATCGTGGCCGTCACGCCGCTGCGCATCGCCTTCCTGGTCGTGCTCGTGGGCACCACACTGGAGGTCCTCACCAAGCGCACCAGGGACGCCATAATGATCGAACGCTGGAGGGGCAGATTGCGCGACCACACGGTGATCATCGGTTACGGCACCAAGGGACGCGCCGCGAGCCGCACGCTGATGGAGAACGACCGGGCCAAGGAGTCCATCGTGGTGGTGGACCCGGACCCCGCCGTCATCGAGGAGGCGGCGGCCCACGGCTTCGTCGGCATGGTCGGCGACGGCAGCCGCAGCCACGTCCTCAACCGCGCCAGGATAAGGGAGGCCCGCGAGGTCATCATCGCCACCCGGCGTGACGACACCACGGCCCTGGTCACGCTCACCGCCCGCAGCCTCAACAGCAGGGCCACGATCGTGGCGGCGGTGCGCGAGGCCGAGAACGACCCCCTGGTGCGGCAGAGCGGCGCCGACGTGGTGATCACCTCGTCGGAGGCCGCAGGCCGCATGCTGGGCGTGGCCACGCAGAGCCCGGCCGTGAGCGCGGTGATCGAGGACATGCTCGCCTACGGCAAGGGCGTGGACCTCTACGAGCGGCCCGTCCTGCCGGCGGAGATCGGCAAGCCGCCGACCATGGGCGACGAGCTCGCGGTGGCCGTGGTCCGCGACGGCAAGCTCATGACGTACGCCGACCCGAGGGTCGCGGAGCTGCGCGCGGGCGACCGGCTGGTGGTCATCCACGTTCCGCCGCCGCCGGAATAGCGAACCCGTAGGGCAGCTCCAGGCGGTGGCGGGCGAGCAGGTCCGCGTCGGCGAGCAGCTCCCGCGTCGGGCCGTCGGCGGCGATCACCCCGTCGGAGAGGATGAGCGAGCGCTCGCACAGCTCCAGGGCGTACGGCAAATCGTGGGTGACCATGAGCACGGTCACGTCGAGCGAGCGCAGGATCTCGGCCAGCTCCCTGCGGGCGGCCGGGTCCAGGTTGGACGACGGCTCGTCGAGCACCAGGATCTCGGGCCGCATCGCCAGCACGGTCGCCACCGCGACCCTGCGGCGCTGGCCGAACGACAGGTGGTGCGGCGGCCGGTCGATGGCCTCCAGCATGCCGACGCGCTCGAGCGCGGCGCTGACCACGGCTTCGAGCCGCTCGCCCCGCAGGCCCGAGTTGGCGGGGCCGAACGCCACGTCGTCCCGGACCGTGGGCATGAAGAGCTGGTCGTCGGGGTCCTGGAAGACCAGGCCGACCCGCTGCCTGATCTCCTTGAGCGTGTCGCGGCGCACCGGCGTGCCCGCCACCGTCACGGTGCCGTGCCCGGCCGTCAGGATGCCGTTGAGGTGCATGACGAGCGTGGTCTTGCCGGCGCCGTTCGGGCCGAGCAGGGCGACCCGCTCGCCGCGCCGGATCGTGAGGTCCACGCCGAACAGCGCCTGCGTCCCGTCGGGGTAGGCGTAGGCGAGGCGGCTGACCTCAAGGGAGTTCTGATCTGTCACAGCGAGAGTCCCAACACTGCCAGGGCCGCGATGGGCAGGGCGAGCGCGGCACCCCATTGTCCAGCAGATGCCGATATTTCCTGAATTATCGGCATCTGGCCGGAGTAGCCTCGGCTGAGCATCGCCAGGTGCACCCGCTCGCCGCGCTCGTACGAGCGGATGAACAGCGCCCCGGCAGACCGGGCGATCACCGGAATGTGGCGGAGATTTCGCGCTTCGAACCCTCGGGACTCCCGCGCGATCCGCATCCGCCGCATCTCGTCCAGGATCACGTCCAGATAGCGGAGCATGAACATCGCGATCTGCACCAGCAGGCCGGGCACCCGCAGCCGCTGCGCACCGAGCAGCACCGCACGCGGCTCGGTGGTCGCCGCGAGCAGGATCGAGGCGACCACGCCGAGCGTCGCCTTGGCCAGGATGTTCCAGGCCGCCCAGAGACCGGGGACGCTCAACGACAGCCCGAGCACCGTGACCCTCTCCCCCAGCCCGATGACCGGGATGAGGAAGGCGAACAGCACGAACGGCAACTCGATCACCATCCGCCGCGGGATGTAGGCCGGCGGGATGCGGGCCGTGGCCGCGACGGCGACGAGCATGAGCGCGTACGCCCCGAATGCCCAGAAGTGCTCGCGCGGGGTGGCCACGACCACGACGGCGAAGCAGAGGACGGCGAGCAGCTTGCACTGCGGCGGCAGCCGGTGCACGGCCGAATCGCCCGGCAGGTAGAGCTGATGCCTGTGCCCCACTCCCATCTGCCGCTCACCGCCTCCCGCTCGCTCAGACCCGCGACTTGTCCCGGCCGCGTGCGGCGTAGGCCAGCACCCCGGCCACCAGCAGCGTCAGCCCGACTCCGATGATCCCCGCGACACCCACGGGAATGCCGCCCACGTCACCGTAGTCGGCCAGCGCCCATGAGCCGAACAGGTGGTCGCCCGCCTGCTCCAGAAAACCCTTCTCCTCGGCCACGGACTCCAGCCCGTCCGGGTCGGACGAGGCGAAGAACGACACCACGCCCGCGAGCAGCAGCGTCAGCCCGAGCGCGCCCAGCACGAACGGCTTGCTCCGCACCGGGGGCGCGGGCTCACCCGGCGCCCGCTGCGGCGTGACCGTGCTCGTCCCGTCGGCTCCCCGCAGCTCCAGCGGCCGGGCCAGCCCGCGCGCGCCGTACACCAGGTCGGGGCGGACGGCCAGCACCGCGCCCACGGTCAGCGCGGTGATCAGCCCTTCGCCGATGCCGATCAGCACGTGCACGCCGCCCATCGCGGCCGCGACCGCGCCGATCTCGATCGGCGCGGTGCCGCCGATCCAGAACAGCACCGTGAACACCAGCGCCGAGGCGGGCACGGAGACCAGCGAGGCGACGAAGGCCGCGGCGCTCACACCGGCCCGGCCGGTGGCGAACCGGGTGATCAGCTTGAAGACCCCCCAGCCGACCAGCACCGTCACGATGCCCATGAGGAAGATGTTGACGCCCAGCGCCGTGAGCCCGCCGTCGGCGAAGAACAGTCCCTGTACGAGCAGGACCACGGTCATGCAGAGCACGCCTGTATAGGGTCCGACGAGGATGGCCGCCAGCGCTCCGCCCAGCAGGTGACCGCTGGTCCCGCCGGCGACAGGGAAGTTCAGCATCTGGACGGCGAAGATGAACGCGGCGACGAGCCCGGCCATGGGCGCGGTCCTGTCGTCGAGCTCGCGCTTGGCGCCACGCAGACAGACCGCCACCCCGGCGGCGGAGACCGCTGCTGCCGAGATGGATACGGCGGCGTTGAAAAAGCCATCGGGTACGTGCACGACCAGCCTCCGTCAGCAGAGAACAAACGTCCCTACTTTAGGACATCGTATTGCACCTGCATATGGATGGCATTAGCGCATGATTCTTCTGAACACCATCCGCGCGGTGAGCCGCCGCACGACCGTGCTGAGCCGCCCCTTGCCCGCCGTCGCGTACGGGCGCACGCTCCTCAGCACGATGCCGCCCAGCCACCGTCGCGGCGCGGCGACCGTCGCGGCGTCCGTCTCGATCCTGAATCTGGCAGGCGGCCCGCCCAGCTCCAGCTCCAGGTAGGCGTCCCAGGTGCCGGGCGAGAGCCGGCCGACGGCAGGCCGGGCGACGAACCCGCCACCGGACAGCGCGACCACCCGATCGGCCCGCTCCCGGCCGCTGCCCCGCTCGCGCCAGACCAGCCGCCGCACCGCGGACGCGGGCGGGACGGTCCCGGCGACGGTGATCTCGCCGTCGACGACCAGCCGCCCGAACGACCAGCTCGTCCTGGTGATGCGCGCGTTCCCCGGCACCCCGACCACGTACCCGCCGACGTCGATGCTGAGGTTGCCGTTGTCCCTGGTGAAGTACGGCAGCGCGACCACGCCGCCGATCAGCCGGGGCGCCGGCCGGGCGACTCCGCCCTCCCGGTCCGCGCCGAGCCTGCCGGCCCTGACGACCCCCTCCAGCTCGACGGTCACCCGCAGGTCCCACACCCCGGCGCCGAGGGCGGCCACGTCGATCCCGGCGGTGAACCCGTCGCCCTCCTGCTCGGCGGCCACGACCAGCTCGCGGCCGGGCTCCTGCCGCGGCCGCAGCACCAGGGCGACGGCCTCGTGCGCGCCGACCCCCTCCAGCGCGGCGGTCCCCGTCACCACCAGCCGGTCGCCGTCCCAGCGCAGCCCGGTCAGGCTGCGCCGCACCATGGCGCTCTCGATGTCGGCCAGGCGGACGAGGCGGTCGACATCGCCGAGGGCGGCCAGCCGCTGCCTGTCGGTGCCGCTCAGCCGCTGGTAGACGCCGGAGGTGAGCCACTGGTCGCAGATGCCCGCCACCGCCTGCGCGATGTTCTTGCGCTGCACGTCTCCGGCCTCCAGGAACGGCGTGCCGAGCTGCGCGAAGGCGTCCAGCCTGAAATGCCGCAGCAGGAGGTGGTCGCGCAGCTTCCCCGGCGGGATGTGCTCGGCCATGAGCTGGATCGGCCCTCTGATCATGGCCAGCCAGGAGACCGGGTCACGGCTGTCCGGCCGCTGCATGATGCTGCTGCCGTCGGCCCTGTCGACCAGGTGGTAGCAGTCGTGGTCGGCGACCACGGAGATCGCCTCGGCGTGGCAGTAGGCGTGCACGGTGAAGTAGATGTCCTCGCCGACCAGCAGCCCCTCGCGGAACCTGATGCGGTGCCTTTCCAGCATCTGCCTGCGGAACAGCTTGAAGCAGCTCAGGCTGTTGTAGACGGCGCTGTCGCCGAGCTCCACCCGGTCGGCGCTGCGGTGGAACATCGAGACCGGGGCCCGCCGCCCATGTCCGACGATCTTGCCCAGCACGATGTCGGAGCCGTTCCTGTCGGCCGACGCGACCATGCGCTCCAGCGCCTCGGGACCGAGGTAGTCGTCGGCGTCGCAGAAGAACACGTAGCGGCCGGCGGCATGGTCGAGGCCGACGTTGCGCGGCCGGCCCGCACCGGTGCCGCCTTCGACGCGGACGACCCTGACGATGCCGCGGTGGTAGGCGGCGTAGAGATCGAGCAACTCGGCCGTGCCGTCGGTGGACCCGTCGTCGACTACGACGATCTCCTTGCGTACCCGCTGCACGAGCGCGGCCGTGAGGCATCTGTCCAGGTACGGCCGGCAGTTACGGGCGGGGATGACGATGCTCACGTCAACGCCCCGGTCGACGTTCACGTCGACGCATACGTCAACCGGGCCGTCGCCGCCCGTTGTCACCATCGCCACCACTAACCCGCCCCTCGGCGTAACAGCGTGCTTGCGCCTCGTATCAGTATGTGACGACGGCCGCGGGTGGCGTGGGGCGATCGGAGGTCTTCGTACTCCGGTTTTGCTCAGGAAGGCCATTCATCGCAAACTTCGAAAAGCCGCAGGCAGCCCGCCAATTACCGCATTCAACCCGCACCGAATCGGCTTCAGGGACGTTGTTATCCCCCTCGGGAGGAGAGAACCTCCCCGGGGGAACAGTGCCGTACCCCCCGCCCTCCACGCGTGATCCATAGCTGGGGTCGGCGCGTCTACAGTTAGGCAACCTTGACGGTGGAGGTGGCGGCTATGCGAACGGGTCTCCGCAGGCGGATGGCAGGAAAAGGGTCGGCTGTGCACACTGCTGAATTCATCGTCTCCTCAGCTCGACTGGGAGAGCTCTACGAGTGCTCCGCACTCCTGCGCCGGACGAGGCTGCGGTCGGAGGAGATCGTCGACGAGGCACGCGCGCTGCTCGCCGAGGCCGAGCGGCAGGGCGACGCCGATCGGGTCCTGAGCCTGACCGAGCAGCTCGAGCAGGCCCGGCGGTCCTACTCCAAAGTGCTCAACGCGTACGTCATCATCTGCCGCAAGATAAACGAGGAACGCCAGGAAATCCTCCAGGCCCAAATGGAACGCGACCGGCACGCGGGCCTGTCCGGAGTGGCCTGACATATCCGCAGTGATGTGTGAACCTGTGTGACTTCTGGGGCGTCCTTAGTTAAGGGAGGCCCGCATGCGCGTCCTTGACGGTCTGGCGGCGACCGATCTCGACGAGTTCCAGCTGGAACTGCTGGTGATCGTGGCGCTGCACGAAGAGGCCGAACGGCTGGCCGCCGAATGAACGGGCTCCAGCTCCCCGGGATACCGGGGAGCTGGAGCAGGGGGCTCGATAGCATTGGATCTCATGCTGCGCTGCGCCTTGCTCGACGACTACCAGAGTGTCGCTCTCCACCTGGCCGACTGGTCATCCGTGCGGGCGACCAGCTTCCACGAGCACTTCACCTCCGCCGACGACCTGGTGGCCGCGATCCACGACTCCGAGATCGTCGTGATCATGCGTGAGCGCACCCCGTTCACGGCGGAGCTGTTCGCCCGGCTGCCTCACCTGCGCCTGCTGGTCACCACCGGCATGCGCAACGCCTCGATCGACCTGGACGCCGCCAGGGCGCACGGCGTCACCGTGTGCGGCACGGAAAGCGACTTCGCCCCGCCGGCCGAGCTGTCCTGGGCGCTGATCCTCGGCCTGGCCCGCCAGGTGGTCGCGGAGTCCACCCTCATGCGTCAGGACGGCCCCTGGCAGAGCACCCTCGGCACGGACCTCAAGGGCAGCACTCTCGGCCTGCTCGGCCTTGGCAGGATCGGCTCCCAGATGGCGGCGATCGGGCAGGCGTTCGGCATGGACGTGCTCTCCTGGAGCCGGAACCTGACGAAGGGCCGGACGGACGAGCTCGGCGTGCGGCTCGCGACCGGCATGGACTCCCTGCTCGCCGAGTCGGACTTCCTGTCCGTCCACGTGGTGCTGAGCGACCGCACGCGCGGCCTGATCGGCTCGCGGGAGCTGGCGCTGATGCGCCCCACGGCCTACCTGATCAACACCTCCCGGGCGGCCATCGTCGACCAGCACGCCCTGGCCGAGGCCCTGAAGGCCGGCCGGATCGCGGGGGCCGGCCTGGACGTCTTCGAGACCGAGCCGCTGCCGCCCGGCCACGACCTGCGCACCCTGCCCAACGTGCTGGCCACTCCACATCTCGGCTACGTGACGCGCGGCAACTATCGGACCTACTTCCGCCAGGCCGTGGAGGACATCGAGGCCTTCCTCGCGGGAGCCCCCATCCGCCTGCTGTCGTGAGGCTGCCTCAGTCGGCGTGACAGGGCTGCGCCTGGTCGAGGCTCGGGCAGGTCTGGAGCAGGCGCTCCACGAGCTGCCGCTGCTGCTCCGGGGTGAGCCGCACGGGCCAGACGGCCGGCAACATCAGCAGGTCGCCGTTCGCCATGCCGACAAGGTCAACGGGGAATGGTGGGGAGGGGGTCACAGTGGTGTCATTCTCGCACGTCAGCTGCCTCCGCGAGTGTTGTTCGCGTCCTGGCGCTCCGAGAGTTTCCGCAGGCCAGGGCGACATTAGCCGACTTATGGTGACTTGCTCCGCGCTCGGAACGCCGCGGTCTTGACCCGGTTCTGGCAAGGAGTCGAACAGAACCGGCGGGTCCCGTTGCGCGAGACGTCCACGTACACCCGGTCGCAGTGCGGGGCCGTGCACACCCCGAGCCGGTCGTGGAACTCGCTTCCCAGCACCAGCGCGAGCCCGGTGGCGCAGCTCGCGGCCCAGTCCCCCGCCATGGTGCCGCCCGGCCCGTGGAAGTGCAGGTGCCACGGCTCCCCGTCGTGCCGCTGGAGCATCGGCCTGGCGTCGGCCTCTTCCAGCAGGGCGTTGACGCGCATCGCGGCGGTGTCGACGTCCTGCGCGACCGCCTCGAAGATGGCGCGCAGCCGCAGCGCGACCCCGACCAGCTCGGCGGCCTCGGCCTCGGTGGCCGGCCGATGGCCGGGGTATCCGACCCGCAGCCCCTCGGTGGCGGCCGCGGCGACGTCGGCGGGCGGCGGGGCAGGCCGGCCTCGCCGCTCTCCGGGGGTCAGGCTGTTGACCAGCCCTACGGCCACCCTGACCACCCCGTCCGTGTGACTGTTGAAGTTCAATTGACCAGTTACACCTTTTGCTCTAGGTTTGTGACTGTTGAAAGTCTAAACGACGGTCACAAGGAGATGCCTGTGCTCACCCACGATGCCGCACTCGGCTGGATCGCGCGCTGGGACCGCCAGCAGGAGGGCTACCTGCCCGACCGCGAGGAGCGCTTCACCGCCCTCATCGACGCCGTCGAGGCCCTGGACCGTCCCGACCCCCTGGTCATCGACCTCGGCTGCGGCCCCGGTTCCCTGTCCGCCCGCCTCCTCGATCGCCTGCCCAAGGCCAGGGTGATCTCCGTGGACGCCGACCCGCTGCTGCTCGGCCTCGGCCGGGCCGCCTACCCGCACCTCACCTTCGTCGCCACCGACCTGCGCACACCCGGCTGGACGGCCGCACTCGGCCTCGACCGCGCCGCCGACGCCGCCGTCAGCACCACCGCACTGCACTGGATCTCCCCGTCCGACCTGGAGAGCTTGTACACCGAGCTCGCCACCGTCCTGCGCCCCGGCGGCCTCCTCCTCAACGGCGACCACTTCGACTCCGACGACACCACCCCCGCGCTCGCCCGCATCGAACGCGCCATCCACGACAAGCAGACCGAGCGCACGTTCGCCGGCGACCAGCCGGAGGACTGGCGCACCTGGTGGGACGCCGTCGAGGCCGACCCCGCCATGGCCGCGCTCAACGGCGCCCGCACCACCGCGGGCGCCTCCCACCACGGCTCGGAATCCCTCCTGCTGTCCCAGCACGCCGACGCCCTGAGGAAGGCGGGCTTCGCCGAGATCGGCACCCTCTGGCAGCGCGGCAACAACCGCCTGCTCTGCGCCGTCCGCCACTGAGCGCCCTTCGAGGAGGCCATGCCGCCGCCCGTCCTGGGTAGCCAACACTCATGGAAGACTCCGGCCGGCGCGGACACCTCATCGGCGCGGGGGCCGGCACGGCGGCGGGGCTGATCTGGGGGCTGGCCTTCCTGCTGCCGGTGCTGCTGCCGGGGTGGAGCCCGGTCGCCGTGACGGTCGGCCGCTACCTGGCCTACGGCGCGGTCTCCGTGGTGCTGTTCGCCTTCGGCGGCCGCGCGCTCTGGCGGCTGCTGCGCCGGCACTGGCAGGTCGCCCTGGCCTTCGCCATGGCCGGCAACGTCCTCTACTACCTGTTGCTCGTCCTCGGCATCCAGCTGGTCGGCGCCCCCGTCACCGACATCGTCATCGGGTGCATCCCCGTCACCGTGGCGCTGGCCGGCAACGCGCTGTACGGCGCCTACCGATGGCGCTCCCTCATCCTCCCGGTGACGCTGGTCGCCGCCGGCCTGGCCCTGGTCAACGTCCTGGAGCTCAGCGGCGCCGCGGCCACCGAGGACCGGCCGCCCGGGCTGAAGCTGCTCGGCCTGCTGGCCGTCTTCGGCGCCGTCATCCTGTGGACCTGGTACGGCCTGGCCAACGCGCGCTTCCTGACCCGCCACCCCGACGTGCCGGGCGCGGGCTGGTCCACCGTGATCGGGCTCGGCACCGGCGCGATCACCCTCGTCGGCCTGCCCGTGGCCGCGCTCACCGGGCAGCTGACCCCCAGCCCCTCGGAGCGGACCCCGAGCCTGGCCGCGTTCGCGGTGGCCGCGCTCGTGCTGGGCATCGTCGTGTCGTGGGCCGCCACCGGCCTGTGGAACGTCGCCTCGGCCCGGCTCTCGCCCACGGCCGCCGGGATGCTGATCAACGTCGAGACGGTGGCCGGTTTCACGTACATCTACGTGGCGCGCGGCGAGTGGCCGCCGCTGGGGCAGGTCGCCGGGTTCGCGCTGATCCTCATCGGGGTGCTCCAGGTGGTGCGGCTTCCCGCCATGGAGAGCCGGACAACCGGCGGACGGCTGCGCCGGGCGGCCCTCCTCTAGAGACGGCCCCATCGGATGCCCACGCGAGCTGCGCGGTGGACGCCCCCAACGCCCGCTGGATCGCCGGCAGGCTCACCACGACGGTGGTCACCGGCAGATAGGCGACGAACACTCCCGCGCAGGCCAGCGCGACAGTGGCTCTCCTCGTGCGGGCGGCCTCCGTCCCCGAACTCGAAACGTTCAAGGAAATCCCCCTTGTCGCGCGGCGCGGCGCGGTCGATGGCAGACGCGCTACTTTGCGCCAAGTCCAACGCCCGAATCCAGCCGGCCGCCCCCGAATCGCGGGAATCCGACACCGAGGCACTGGACATCCGTGATTTCCGACACTGCGAGGTGCGGCGCCGACCGCTCTTCTGTCTCAGCTGCCTCAGCGAAGGCGGCCGGCGTGGTCGGCGGCCCAGGTCGCGCCGCGGGTCAGCGCGTGCCGATCTTCATGTTGAGGAGCTTCGGCAGCCCTGCGACGAACCGCTGCGCCACGTTCACCGACACGTCCCCCTGGTGGCTGTCCTCCACGCGGGCGATGGACGCGCGGATCGCGTTGCCGCCGGCCCAGCGGAAGGGCTCGGGAGGAAACCTCGGCACCTTACGCGTGACCAGGGGCAGCCGCGCCCACTCGTCGTCCCGCTCCGCCGTCAACGACGTCAGGATGCGCCCGATCAGGTACGACGGGTTGACGCCGTGCCCGGAGAATCCTCCGGCGCGCAGGATCCGGCCGGCCTTGCTGCGGCGGAAGAACGGCAGGCCGTCGCCGCTGACATCGATGGGGCCGCCCCAGGCTCCCTCGACCCGGACGCCCTTGAGCTCGGGGATCAGGAACTCGAGGCCGCGCCTGGCCCGGTCGATGGCCTCCCTGTCGGCGTAGAGGCGGGCCGGCAGGCGGCCGCCGTACGCGATGTGGCCCGACCCGCTGCCGATCGCGATGCGGCCGTCCGGCGTCGTCCGCAGGTAGTGGACGAACATGCGGGCGTCAAAGATGCCGGGGCCGTCGCGCCAGCCGAGCTCGTCCAGCACGTCCGGCACCGGCTCGGTGATGATCATGTGGCTGCTGAAGTTGACGGTCCGGCTTTCCGCCCCGCTCCGTTGGAGGTGGGAGGCTCCGGTCGTGACGATCGCGCGCCCGGCCGTCACCCTGCCCCGGGCCGTCTGGACCTCGACCCGGCCGTCCAGTTCGCGGATCGCGTCGACCGCCGACTCCTCGTGCACGTCCACACCGGCGTCGATGACGCGGCGTCGCAGCATGCGGCCGAGGCGGGCGGGCTGCACGGTGGCTCCGTGCCGGTAGAAGACGCCCTTCCTGAAGCGCCGCGAGGCGCACAGGCCGCGGGCGTCCGCGCCGTCGACGGCCGTGACCTCTTCGGAGACGCCCAGTTCCCTGGCCACGGCGACCGACTGCTCGACCGCGAGATCCTGCTCGGGCGTCGCCGACACCATGGCGATGCCCGCCTGGTTCAGCCACAGGTCCGGCTCCGCCTGGTCGCAGAACGCGAGGATTCCCCGCTGAGCCTCGTCCGCGGCACGGGCGACCTCCAGAGCGCCGTCAGCGCCGAAGAGATCCCGCAACTGGCCGAGCTGCCCCCAGTAGCCGTGGACGAACCCGCCGTTGCGGCCGCTGGGCCCCAGCCCGCACCGGTCACGCTCCAGCAGCGCGACGCGCAGGCCGGGCGACTCCCTCTTCAAATGCCACGCGGTCCACATCCCGGTGTAGCCGCCGCCGATGATGACCACGTCCACGTCGAGATCGCCGGCGAGCGGCGGGCTGCCGGGCACGCCGCCCTCCCAGCGGAGCGCGTCTTCGATCCACCAGGGGTTGGCGGCCGTGGCGACGAGTTCGTCCATCGACCGCTTCACCGGGTCTCCTCGAAGGTGAGTTCGCTCCAGTCGCGCAGCGGTCCTTCGGGCCGCAGGCAAGCGTGCAGGTACGCGGCCGCGTCCGTCAGAGCGACCTGCCCGAGCCGGATGGTGCCCGGCATGCGGAAGAAGCCGTGGATCGTTCCCTTGAAGCGCTTCATCGTGACGAGGTTCCCCGCCTCGGCGAGCTTGCGGCCGTAGCTCTCGCCTTCGTCTCTCAGCGGATCGAGCTCCGCGGTGATGACGAACGTGGGAGGCAGGCCGCCGAGATCCCGCGCCCTCGCCGGGGAGTGCCCGGTGTCCTCCTGGTCGGGGTTCTCGCCGAGGTAGTTGGCCCAGTACCAGCGCATGCCCTCGGCGTCGAGGCCGTAGCCCGTCCCGACGGTGACGTACGACTCGCTCCCGCAGGTGCTGTCGACCGGAGGGTAGACCAGCACCTGGCAGCGTGCTCCCGGCCCTCCGTCCCGCGCGCGGAGCGTCATCGCGGCGACGAGGTTCCCGCCCGCACTGTCCCCGACGATCCCGATGCGGTCCGGGTCGACGTCCAGCTCGGCCGCGTGGGAGACGAGCCAGGCAAGAGCGGTCTCGCAGTCGTCGAGCGCCGCCGGATAGCGGTGATCGGGGGCGAGCCGGTAGTCCACGGCGACCACGGTCACGCCCGCCATCGCGCACAGGGCCCGGCTCACCCCGGCGTGCGTGTCCAGGTCCCCGACGGTCCAGCCGCCTCCGTGCACGTACAGGACCGCGGGGCCCGCCTGGGCGGGCCTGCTGGGGCGGAAGACGCGGACCGGCACCTCGCCGGCGAGGTGGTCACGCACCTCGCCGACGGCGGGGACCGGGCCGAACTCGGCCGACAGCACGGTCCGGTTGAGCTCCCGCGCCTCGGCAGCGCCCATCTCCTGCTCGCTGGTGAGGTCGGCGGCGGCTTGGGCTCGCAGGTAGGACTCCGTGCAGGGGTCGATTTCCGGCGTACGGTTGGTGGTCATAGAGGGGACTTCGCTCCGTTGATCTCGATGGCCTTGATGGCCGACTTCTCCAGGCCGTACTTCTTGAAGATCGCCGCGTACGTGCCGTCCTGGACGAAGCCGTCCAGCGCGGACTTGATCGCGTCGCGCAGGGCCTGGTCCTCCTTGCCGATCCCGATGCCGATCTTGATGGGGTTGTAGCCGTTCGGCGGCGCGCTGGGGTCGTCCAGCACCTCGAACGCGTTGCCGCCGTCGCTGTTGCGGGCGATGTGAACGCCGCTCGCCAGGTCCACGAAGAAGCCCGCGGACTTGCCGGTCCGCAGGGACAGGAGGGCGTCGGAGCTCTTGGGGAACTGCTCGATCGTGATGGGCTTGCCGGACGCGGCGCAGGTCGAGGCGTTGAACTCCTTGATGAAGGTGACCTGGATCGCGCCCTGCTCCATCGAGACGGTCTTGCCGCAGAAGTCGGACAGGGTCTTGACGCCCTGGGGATTGCCCTTGGGGATCACCATGCCGATCCCGGCGACGGCGTAGTCGACGAAGTCGATCTCCTTCTCGCGCTCGGCGTTGTCTCCCATGTCCGAGATGATGAGGTCGAACTTGTTCGCCTTGATGCCGGGGATCACGCCGTCGAAGCTGACGTTGGTCCATTCGCTGCGCAGGCCCAGCTTCGCCGCGACGGCGTCGCCGAGGTCGATGTCCAGCCCGATGAGCTTCTGGTCGTCGTCGAAGTACTCGAACGGCGGGTACGGCGCCGCGGTGGCGATCTTCAGGACGCCGCCGAGGCTTTCCGGCACCTTCTTGCTCAGGTCCGGGTCGGCCTTGATCGTGACGCCGGCGATGGTCTTCGGGGCGCCGGGCTCGGTAGTGGCACCGTTCCCGCAGGCGGCTACGCTGCCGAGGGCCAGGCATGCGGCAACGGCCGCCATCTTCACTTTCATCATGTGCTTCCTAGATCGCGCTGGAAGGATGGGGTCAGGCCAGAACCTTCGAGATGAACTCCCGCGTTCTGGCGTGTTCGGGATTTCCGAGTACCTGCTCCCCCGGGCCCGATTCGACGATCAGACCGTGGTCCATGAACGACACGACGTCGGCGACCTCACGGGCGAAGCCGATCTCGTGGGTGACGACGATCATGGTCATCCCCGACTCCGCGAGGTCCCGCATCACCGCCAGCACCTCACCGACCAGCTCAGGGTCGAGCGCCGAGGTGGGCTCGTCGAACAGCATGAGCTTCGGCCGCATGGCGAGGGACCTGGCGATGGCCACGCGCTGCTGCTGGCCTCCGGACAGGGCCGACGGGTAGCAGTGCTCCTTGCCGGAGAGCCCCACCCGGTCCAGGAGCTCCCTCGCCTCCTCGAACGCCTGCTCCTTATCGCGTTTGAGCACCCTGATGGGAGCCTCGACGAGGTTCTCGATGGCCGTCATGTGGCTGAACAGGTTGAAGCGCTGGAAGACCATGCCGATCTCGCTGCGCCTGCGGCAGATCTCGCGGTTCGGCAGCTCGCGCAGCACGCCGCGCTCCTCCCGGTAGCCGACGGGCTCGCCGAAGACGAGCAGCCGTCCGGCGTCCACGGTCTCCAGATGGTTGACGCAGCGGAGAAACGTGCTCTTGCCCGAGCCGCTGGGTCCGATCAGGCACACCACCTGGCCGGCGTGGACGTCCATGTCCACGCCCCGCAGCACATGCAGATCGCCGTACGACTTGTGCACGCCTTCTGCCCGCATGGCGGGCGTGGTGTCAGGCATTCTTGAGGCCCTTCCATCGGGCGATGCCGAACAGCCGTCCGGCCGTTCCACGCGATCCCACGTCGGCCGTCCCGCGCCCGTACCGCCGTTCGAGGAACGCCTGGAACAGCGTGAGCACCGAAGTGACGGCCATGTACCAGATGCTCGCCACGATGAGCAGCGGGATGACCTGGAAGTTCTGCGAGTAGACCTGCTGGAGGTTGGTCAGCAGGTCCTTGCCCGCGATCACCGAGACCAGCGCGGTCGTCTTCAGCATGGTGATCGCCTCGTTCCCCATGGGAGGGATGATGCTGCGCATCGCCTGGGGCAGGATGACCCGCCGCAGGGTCTGGCCGGTGTTCATCCCCAGCGAGGAGGCCGCCTCGATCTGGCCGCGATCGACGCCGAGGATTCCGGCCCGGACGATCTCCGATGCGTACGCCGCCTCGTTGAGGCCCAGCGCGAGGAGCGCGGCCACCATCGGCGTCATCAGGATGTCGGTGCTGACGGAGGCGAACACCACGTCGGTGAACGGGATGCCGAGGTCGAACCGAGGATAGAGAGCGCCGAGGTATCCCCAGAAGATGATCTGGATGAGGACCGGCGTCCCCCTGAAGACCCACAGGTAGAGGTTCGCGCACGTCGAGAGCACCCTGTTCTTCGAGATCCGCATCACGGCCAGCAGGGTTCCGCCGACGATGCCGAAGAGCATGGCGAGCACGGTCAGATAGAGGGTCACGGCGAGACCGCTCAGCGTGAGGTCCCGGAACAGGTAGTTCAGCACCACCTGCTTGTCGAGGCGGGGGTTGACCCAGAGGGAGTGGAGGATCGCCGCGACGAGCACCGCCACCACGACGGCGCCGGCCGTCCTCCACCGGCGCGCTCCCCTGCGCGGAAGGACGCGTAGCGGCGGGGGCATCCCGGTGCCGGGGCCCCGATCCGCCGTCATGTCATCACCTCGTCGGGCAGCCCTGCCACGCGGATCTCCTTGCCGAGCTTCTTGCCGCGGGCTCTGGCGTACGCGAGCGAGGCGATCGCCGCGTCCTGGAAGCCGACTCCGGTGAGGTCGGCGACCGTGATGTCGCTGTCGCGGGCGCGGCCGGACCTTTCGGCTGACTGGACGGCCCCGAGCGTGACCACCTTCGCCGGATCCCAGGTCGCCTCCACTGCCGCGTACTGCAGCTCGCCGACCGTCCTGGCCTGGCCGAGATCGTCCACGGCGATCGTCGCGGCCCGCGCCAAGCAGTCCCTGTCCAGCTCTCGCTTGCCCGGCGTGTCCGCTCCGACGGCCGTCACATGGGTGCCTGGGGCGAGCCACTCTCCATGGACCACCGGCTCGCACGAGGAGGTCGCGGTGACCACGATGTCCGCGTCCGTCACGGCGTCCCGGGCGGACCGGCATACCTCTGCCGTCACGCCGAAGCGGGTCCGGATGTCGAGCGCGAACCGCTCGACGTGCGCCGCACGCCTGGCGAACACCCTGACAGAGGTGACCCTGCGCACGTTGAGCAGGGCTTCGAGCTGGAACAGCGCCTGGCTCCCGGCTCCGATCACCGCCACCGATGACGCGTCGGGGCGCGCCATCAGGTCGGCGGCCAGCGCTCCCGCGGCTCCCGTCCTGAGCTCGGTGAGATAGCCGTTGTCGAGCAGCATGGCCTCCAGGTAGCCGGTGGTGGCGCTGAAGACCAGGCTGAGGCCGCCGTGGGTGGCCAGGCCCGCCTCGATGTTCCCGGGGAACAGGGACGCGACCTTCACGGCCCAGTCGGGCGTGCCGTGGATGTAGGAGGCCTTCGCGTGCACCTCCCCGTCCTCGCCGGGGAAGGCCAGCGCGATGATGTCGGGTTTCTCCACACGGCCGGCGTGGTGGGCCGCGAACCCCGCCCGCATCGCCTCCAGGGCGTCGGCGGGGGTCAGGAGCGTGTGGATCTCGGTCTCACTCAGCAGGAGCATCTGCCATTACCTCCGAGAACGTGGAAAGGGCGACGTTCCTGCCCGTGACCAGGGCGACGGGCCTGCCGCGGCGGGCGGCTCGCGAGGCGAGGAGCGCGGCGACCCCGGCGGCGCCCGAGCCCTCGACGACCTGTCCGTGCTGGGCGGCGAGGAACCTCATGGCCGCGCGGATCTCCTCCTCCGTAACCGCCACCATCTCGTCCACCCTGCTCGCGGTGATCTCCACGGTGACGGATCCCTCCTCGAGGTTCCCCGCGAGACCGTCCGCCAGCGTCGGTCCCACGTCGACGCGTTCCACCCGGCCCGCCCTGATCGCGGTGCTCATCCCGGGCGAGGCCGCGGTCTCGACGCCGACGATCCGCACCTCTGGCCGGCGCATCGCCCAGAGGCAGATGCCGGAGATCAGCCCGCCGCCGCCGACAGGGACGAAGAGCGTGACGGGCTCGCCGATCTCCTCGAGTTCGGCGCCGATCGTGCTCTGGCCGGCGATGACGTGCGTGTCGTTGTAGGCGGAGATGTAGGTGAATCCGGACTCCGCCCGCGCGATCGCGTGGGCTTCCGCCTCGTCGTAGCCGCCGTCGGCGTACTCGAGTTCGCAGTCCATCGAGCGCAGCGCGTCGACCTTGGCCCGGGAGGCCGTCTTCGGGATGACGACGGTGGCCCGGCGCCCCAGCCGTCTGGCCGCCCAGGCGATGGCGATACCGTGGTTCCCCGCCGACGCGGTGATGATCGGGCCGGTCGGAGGCGCGGCGGCCACCGCGGCGAGCGCCCCCCGCACCTTGAAGGAGCCGGTCGGCTGGTGGTTCTCCAGCTTCAGCGACGCTCCCGGGGCCAGCGCGGTAACCGGCCACAGCGGCGTGGGCACGAGAGCTTCGGCCACAACGGAGCGCGCTGCCGCAAGATCCACCAAATCAGGTGATTTGACTGAATTGCGTGCTTTGGGGGGCATGCAGCAAAGTATTGAGAAGGCCATAGATTGTGGTCAATCACCGAAAATCGCCGATGAGGTTAAGCTCAGCTAATGCTCAGCACGTGCGCGGCCGGCAAGCGCTCGCCGTACGGCCCTGGCTGAGCGGGCCGGGAGAAGACGGGTCCGCCGCGCCATGCTCGATGTCAAACGTCTCCGGATGCTCGCCGAACTCGCCAAGCGCGGCACCATCGCCCGCGTCGCCGAGGAGCTCCGCTACACCCCCTCCGCCGTCTCCCAGCAGCTCTCCCAGCTGGAACGCGAGGTCGGCGTGGCCCTGCTCGAACGCCACGCCCGCAGGGTCCAGCTCACGCTCGCCGGGCGCGTGCTCGCCGAACACGCGAACCGGGTGCTGGAAGAACTCGAGACGGCCGAGCACGCCGTGCGCGACGTCGAGAACCTCCGCGCCGGGCTCCTGCGCATGGCCACGTTCGCGACGGCGGCGAACGAGCTCGTGCCCTCCGCCATGCGGCTCTTCCGGTACAAGTACCCGCACATCTCCATGACCCTCACCGAGATGGAGACGGAGCTGGCCCACGAGGCCGTCCTCCTGGGAGACATCGATCTCGCGATCACGTACCAGTACTCCCACTCACCGCACCCGGAGGGGCACGGGTTCAAGCAGATCCTGCTGGGCAGGGAGCCGATGCTCCTCGCCGTCCAGCGCAACGACTCGCTCGCCACGCCCTCGAGCGTCCGCCTGGCCGACTACGCCGACGCCGAATGGGTGGGCGACATGGTCCCGGAGGGGTACTACCCCCTCACCGAGCTGGCCTGCCGCGCCGGCGGCTTCGAGCCCAGGGTCCCGTACAAGGCCGTCAGCTACCGCACCGTCCTGGGGCTCGTCGCGAGCGGGTTCGGCGTCGCCCTGGTGCCGCAACTCGCCGTCCAGCGCGAGGACGTGATCCGCTTCCTGCCCATCGAGGAACCTCGTGAGCTCGTGCGGGAGATCTTCGTGACCTCCCGCGCCTCCGACGCCAACCCCGCCGTCCGCGCCATGGTGACGCTACTGCGCCAGAGCGCCCTCTCGGCACTCCCCTGATCACCCCTGTTCAGAGCGACCTCGGCACGGCGTCGCGGATCCGGACGCCGGTCTGTGCACACTTGTGAGTACGTGGCTGCGGAGACCTCCACCTCCTCCCAAGGCCGAAGCCGGCCCCAGCGAAGGAGAGAGACGATGAAGACGATCGACGACGACATGCGCCTGATCGTGGACAGCGCGCGGCTGTCCTTCGTGGCCACCGTGTGCCCCGACGGCTCGCCCAACCTGTCGCCCAAGGGCTCGATGCGGGTATACGACGACGAGCACATCGCCTTCATGGACATCGCGTCCCCCAACACGGTGGCCAACCTCGTACGCGATCCGCGTATCGAGATCAACTCGATCGACTTCTTCCGCAGGCGGGGCTACCGCTTCAAGGGCACCGCGGAGTTCCGCGAGCCGGGCGATCCCGTGTACGAGTGGCTGCACGCCTGGCTGCTCAACCTGAACGGTCCCGGCTACCCCGCCAATCACGTGATCCTGGTGCACGTGGAGCGGGCGCTGCCGATCCTGTCTCCGGCCTACACCTTCGGCGACGCCGACGAGGACGATCTCAGGCGGGCATGGGCGCTTACGTACCTGGCGGATGTGGAAGACGGACGGTGAGCGACCCGCGAACCCTCACCAATGGGACACTGTGCCTCTAACATCCCATGACGAGCGGAGAGCGCCATGTCGTTCCAGGCGTACTTGGACAACATCGAGGACAAGACCGGACTGACGCCGCGGGAGTTCATCGCATTGGCGGAGGAGCGCGGCTTCGACGACCCGTCCACGAAGGCGGGGACGATCATCGACTGGCTGAAGCAGGACTATGAGCTTGGGCGTGGGCACGCGATGGCACTGGTCCACGTCATCAAGAAGGGCCCGAAGATCGACGCGAAGCACGTCGGCGGCTCCGGCTCCCACCGCGACGAGTCCGACACGCTGTGGCTGGACGGCAAGAAGAACCGACCCGAGGCGAGCTGACAGACGACGTGCGCCGGCGGCGATCAGCCGCTGACGTTGACGAGGGCAGTGCGTTCCGGGCCGACCAGGAGGAGGCAGGAATCGCCTTCGCCGCAGAGAGCCTCATCGAGGGGGAACTTCTTGGCGAAGGCGGAGCAGGGTTCCGGAAGGCCCGGCGACCTCGGTGGCGATCAGGAACTCGCTCAGAAGGGCAGTGACGTAGGCGATTCGGTACGCGGCCACAGGTGAGATGGCCGTGAGCACGGAAAGAGTTACAGGAAGCGACAATCCGCATGCTCAAGGTCGGGCCGGCCCACGCGCAACCGTCCCGCTCACGTGGCGATCGTGGGATCGCCGGCCCTCTGTGCCTGTTCAGTCCCCGAAGCACCGGCAGCCCCGTGCCGGAGTCGAGCACGAGGCGGTCGCCTCCCCGCACACCGCCGCCACCGCGCACCTCGGACTGTCGAGGGAGGCCGGCCTGCGGACGGATCGGGGAGACGGTCGTCGTGACCAGCCGGGCACGAGGATCCCGCACGCTCGGGTCAGTCGTCCCACACTTCCGACGGCACCGTCTCATCGGCGGGCGGCGGCTTGATGTGCACCTTCATCCCCCAGTCCGACAGGCGGACGTCATCAACGAACGCGTAGTACGGGTCATCGGCGGCGGATCGGTAGGGGCTGTCATTCGGCTGACGCCACGAAGTCCACGCCCTGCGGACGAGTTGGTCGGGGCCGAGCCACAACCGCCAGGACACTTTCCAGGTGGCGTACTTACCGGTGGGCTTGCTGCGGAAGCCGATGCTCATGGCCGGGTTCACCTTACGGAGCTGAGCGAAGGTGATCGTGCCCTGGTAAAGGGTGGTGCGCACACCGTCGTAGACGCCCGCGGGCCGTCTGTCCGTGGTGGTGGCCAGAACCGCCTTGAGCGCTGCTGGATCGCTGAGGAGGACATGGACGCCTCGGCTTGTAGGCGGAGGTTTGGGGGGCCGCGCCCCCCAAACGTCACAGCCCGAGCACCCAAACGCGCGAAGCGCGCCCACAAGCGAGGCCTAAGCATGCCAAAAGGCCCCTCCTAGATCTCCCGGAAGGGCCTTCAGACGCACAGAGCCGACGTGGGGAATCGAACCCCAAACCTTCTGTTTACAAGAACGATTCGACTCGTCCACGGGTGTCCATCGCCGACATCCTCTACAGTTCACGGCCTAGCGCGCCACACGCTCAGTCCTCGCCCGCCCATGATCGTCCACAACCGTTGATGCAAATGCGTTAGCAAGATCGGCTCTACCCCCCGCACGGCAGAAGTGATCCTTGCCATGAAGGCAGAAGCCTTCGTCCAGAGCCGATGAACAGATATCGATCTTCCCTGGCGGCGTAGACTCAACGGCATGAGCGCGGCACATGAGGAGTACGAAGACCTTCACCGCTTGGTCGACCGCTTGACCTCGACCCAGGTGCGAGCTTTGCGTGCGGTCGCGCTGGAGCTCGTTGACGACCACGTTGATCCTGAAGTCCCTGACGCCGAGCGACGGCGAACGCTCTCCTTCGCCGGGCTCATCTCGGACGATCCCGATGCGGCGCGGCGCTCAGAGGAGATCATTCGCGACCTGTCACGGCAGAGCTGATGCTGATCTGCGACACCGGCCCCTTGTACGCCGTGCTGAATCGCAAGGATCAAGAACACAGTCGGTGTCTGGCCCTCTTGGAGACCCATCCAGGTCCGCTCATCGTCCCCGGCCCTGTGCTCACCGAGGTCTGCTGGCTTCTCGAATCCCGTGTCGGCCCAGAAGCCGAGGCTCAGTTCCTTCAGTCGATCGTCACTGGAGAACTCATCCTTGAAGCGCTGACCACGGAAGACGTCGCCCGTATGATCGACCTTGTCCGGACCTACGCGGACTTCCCACTGGGTGCAGCAGACGCCTCTGTGATCGCGGTAGCCGAACGCCTCAACGCCCATGAGATCGCCACCCTGGACCGTCGGCACTTCCACGCGGTGAAGCCCAAGCACCCCAGCGCTTTCACTCTGTTGCCGTAGCTCCCTCATGTTGATCAACCGCAGTCGCCGGTGGAGTCTCTCGGAATCTGCACCAGGCTGAGTATGCGGACGATCATGTGGCATCTCCATGAGGCTCCCGCTCGGTGCCCGTTGCTGTACGGAGCTGCTGTACAACCTCGAAACCAGCCCGACAATCACCGCCGTATGCCAACAGGGCGGAGCATCCTACCGCTCCAGCAACGCCACCCGACCGGCCACGCCCTGCCCTCGTTCTCCAATGCGCTCAACGCCTCGGCTTGTAGGCGGGGGTTTGGGGGGCCGCGCCCCCCAAACGTCACAGCCCGAGCACCCAAACGCGCGAAGCGCGCCCACAAGCGAGGCCCAAGCATGCCAAAAGGCCCCTCCTAGATCTCCCGGAAGGGCCTTCAGACGCACAGAGCCGACGTGGGGAATCGAACCCCAAACCTTCTGTTTACAAGCCATTTCGAGATGATCCACTGGTGTCCACCGGCATCCACAAGACCTGCTTACAGGCCCCTGCCTCTTGATCGTCTTCTACGGCCGTCCACGCTTGTCCAGGGACGGTGTTAGCACTGCTGTTAGCAAGATCGAGCTCAGTGCCGAGGTCTTGTCGTACCTGGTGGCTACGCGCCCGGGCATGGCGGTACCCGAGACCATCCCCATTGGATACGAACCCGACTACCACACCGACGACTGGCTGGCGCGCAAACGTTGGTACGCCGTCCTGCACACCTTCGACGCTACCGGCCACTACCTCGGCTCCCGCATCGAGCGCACCGGAACGGACGCCGATCGCCGGGCGTCCGTCGACACCGCCCAGGACCTGCTGAACCAGTGGCTCAACGCGCTCCCCGGCCGTCGCTTCGGTGACATCGCTGTCCGCCCTTTCCGTCGCGAGTTCGACGACGTGCTGTTCGGTCTCGTCATCGAGACCTTCGAAGGCGATGAACACGCCGAGCTCTACCCGGACAACATCGGCTTCTACGAACCCTGGGACGGCTCTTACGACACCTGACCGCTTGATCCGTACGAAAGGCAGAGCGCTTGCGGAGTGCGCTCAACGCCTAAATTGTCGGCTGAAGTTGCACGAGGATCATCCAGCTGTCCTCGTCCTCCGCGTAGGTGGCTCGAACCCTGTACTGGCCAGGTTTGAGATCAATGATGAGCCTGTCGTCAAGCTCCAACTCCGCGCCGGGAATCGCAGAGTCGAAGAGCACGACACTCTCCTGTACTTCCCAATTCAGGTCTTCGTCATGATCCCAATCCGGCTGGTCTGCGAGGGCTCGCTTGGCCGCCGCGACCAGATCGGCTTCGGAGTATGCGGCAGCCCAGCGCACGAAGAGGCGTTCGCCGGTCAGGTAGGTCGTCATGGCGGGTTCGTCGCCGAGAACGAGGGCCTGCTGTGCACCGACGGTAACGAGGCCGATGTAGCCCTCAACGGCACAGGCCCGACCGTAGTCACCCCAGGTCTCTACGGGGCCTTCGTTGTCGCCCACACCCGCCCAATTGTTCAGCTCCGATTTCGGGACAGCGATCAGTGGTCCTCCTGCGGTGCGAACCCAGGTGTGAAGCACTGATGACCTCTCTTTCATCCGTGTAGGCATGGAAAAGCCTGAGTCCAGGCATAGCTACTCAGCCATGGTCACACGGTGCCTTGCCACGGAAGGCATCCGCGTAGGGATCCGTCCTGCCCTCGTAGATCTGGGTGATCTCCGACACCGGTTCCGTTCATTCGCGGAAACAGTCCGATCATGCCATTGGACAGGGGCTACACCTATGGCCTCCTCGCATCGCGTCTCACGCCGCATCAACCCCCTGGACAACCTGGAGCTGTACAACCTTCGACCAACCCGCCGCCTCATCACCACGTGCATTGAAATTGCCATAACCATCTAGGCACACACGTCTTTAGAAAATAAAAGAAGAGCGCCAAAGCGGCTCGAGACCCTTTGCAGCAATAAGTCGATAAAACAAAAGGGCCCTCTCGACACGAGAGGGCCCTTCAGTGCTCCGACCTGGCCATATGCCTCAGTCAAAACCAAGAGAGTTAGGCTACCGGAGCTACCAACCTCAAGTTTTTGGGCGCGGCGAAGCATATATAGCTAATTCTTTTTAGGGCAACACCACGCTTCGGTGGCGATTTATCGCCCACATATCCGCGGGCAGCGCGCCACATCAGCCAGCTCGTCCCCGCTGCGGCAAGCAGCATGCAGGCAACCTGAGACAGGGTAGGAACCTCATCAAAGCCAGCTGCGGCAGCCATGGCATTCGACAGCCCTGCCATGAAGACGTCAAGGAGCCGTACGTTGCCTGGCCGCCGATCTCTACGACGACGCGCACGACCTCCCACATGTACATCCTGACAGCTGATCTTTTGCATGAACCGGGTCTTCACACAAGATCTTGCAGACAGCCACGGCCTCTTCTTCTACGCAACTGTCGTCAGCGTTGTCGTCAGAACAACGAAAACGCCCCGGAGCAGTGATCGCTTCGGGGCATCTTGGCTGTTCAAGCTGTAGTCAGGGGCAGAGTCGAACTGCCGACCTCCGCTTTTCAGGCGAAGCAATCATCCTGCCCGGCTGACCGAGACCGTGGTGAGGGACGTGTGGACGGTGGCGGGGATGAGCCGATGTGTGGGGACGTTGTTGTCAGCGATGCTGTCACCTCAGCCATGGTCGCCCCGGTGGCAAGGCCCGACGGAGGAGGGCCTTGCCGGCGATCGCCCCAGCCGTACGACGGGTACCGAAGTCCGCGATCGTCACGGCCTCAGCCAATGTGCCGCCTTCTGATCCGTAGCCAGCTCGCGATCGTCCGCCAGCATCCACCGCCGTCACAAGCTC
>NZ_JBAHWD010000051.1:0-49017 GCF_037044575.1 Nonomuraea sp. LPB2021202275-12-8
TTGTGCCCCTATCTGGGGTTTAGTGCGAGGGACAGCCCGGACCCTTTTGTGCCGGGTACCGCCGGACCTCACGCGCCTGCACGGCCGGGCTCGGGGTTGGTGCCGGAGTACTGCGGGGGCTTTCGTGCCGGCGTTTGCTGCAGCTTTTTGGGGGTTTCCCGCGTCACCGCGGGGAGCCCCCTTTTTTGCGTTCCGGGGGAGCAGGCCCTTGTGATCGGTGCACTCCCCGACCCAGTGCGCCGGCATGCGACTGCGGGAAGTCCCAGGGGGATCACGCCCCGCGTGGGAAGCGGTCCGGGTGGTCAGTAGGGTTGAGGGGTGGACTTTCGTGCGGTTGAACGCGCGATCCTGGAGCGGGGCGTCGAGTGGGAGTTCGAGCCGACGCTGGACCGGATCGCGGCGCTGTTGGACTTGCTCGGCTCGCCGCAGCGGGCCTATCCCGTCATTCACATCGCGGGGACCAACGGCAAGACGAGCACGGCGCGGCTGACCGAAGCCCTGCTCAAGGAGCGCAACCTGCGGGTGGGGCGGTTCACCAGCCCGCATCTGGTGTCGATGCGTGAGCGGATCACGGTTGACGGAGAGCCGCTGAGCGAAGAGCGCTTCGTTGAGGTCTATGAGGAGATCGCCCCTTACGTCGAGCTGGCCGACACGCAGGGGCGGCGGATCCAGTTCTTCGAGTTGCTCACGGCCATGGCGTTCGCCGCATTCGCTGACACGCCGATCGATGTGGCGGTCGTCGAGGCGGGGATGGGCGGCTCCTGGGACGCCACGAACGTCGCGGACGGGACCGTGTCCGTCATCACCCCCATCTCGCTGGACCACACCGACCGGCTGGGGCCCGACGTCGCGAGCATCGCGAACGAGAAGGCCGGCATCATCAAGCCGGGCAGCACCGCCGTGCTGGCGCAGCAGGAGCTCGCGGCGGCCGAGGTGCTGATGCGGCGCGCGGCCGAGGAAGGCGCCGTCGTGGCCCGGGAAGGGCTGGAGTTCGGCGTGCTGAGCCGTGAGGTGGCGATGGGCGGGCAGTTGCTCACGCTCCGCGGCCTGAAGGGCGTCTACGACGAGGTCTTCCTGCCGCTCTACGGCGCCCATCAGGCGAGCAACGCCGTGTGCGCGCTGGCCGCGGTGGAGGCGCTGACCGGGGGTGACGATCCGCTGGACGTCGAGCTGGTGCGGCAGGCGTTCGCGCAGGCGTCCTCGCCCGGCCGGATGGAGGTCGTACGGCGCAATCCGTCGGTGGTGGTGGACGCGGCGCACAATCCGGGTGGCATGGAGGCGACCCTGGAGGCGCTGCAGGAGGCGTTCGGGTTCGCCAAGCTCGTCGCGGTCATGGGGGTCATGGCGGACAAGGACGTCGACGCGCTGCTGGAGTTGCTGGAGCCGATGGTGGACGAGATCGTCGTCACGCGTAACTCCTCGCCCAGGTCGCTGTCGCCGGAGGAGCTGGCGGCGCTGGCGGTGCCGCTCTTCGGTGAGGAGCGGGTGCATGTCGTCGAGCGTCTGGACGAGGCCATCGACCTGGCCATCGGCATCGCCGACGCCGAAGGGGAGTTCAGCGGCACCGGGGTGCTGATCACCGGATCCGTGGTCACGGCGGGAGACGCCCGCCACCTGCTGAAGGCGGAGGGCACCTGATGAGGTCGCTGCTCGCGTTCGAGGTCACGCCCGGCATGCGCAGGCTGGGCGCCAGCGTGCTCGGCATGGAGGCGATCGTCGCCGCGCTGGTGACTCCCGTGGCGATCTCCGTCGGCGGGGTCGCGCCGGCGCTGGCGGTGACCGTCGGCATCGGGCTGGCCGTGCTCTGCGTGGTGGCGGCGGGGCTGCTCAAACGCCCCTTCGGCTACATCCTGGGCAGTGTCGTGCAGGTCCTGGCGATCTGCACCGGGTTCATGGTGTCGGCGATGTTCTTCCTCGGGGCGATCTTCGCGGCGCTGTGGATCACTGCGATATTCGTTGCTCGCCGTGTCGAGGGCGTGACTTCCCGCTAAAGTCAAGCCTCATGGCCGTCCCTCCAATTCAGCGGTCCCCGGACATCGCCACGCCAGCCGCCAGGCTCGGGTGGTTGTCCGACACCGTCCTCGGGCTGCTCATCGTGGCCGCCCTGCCGCTGGCGATCGTCGCCATCCCCAACACCGTGTCCGTCGTCGCGGCGCTGCTGCCCGACGGTATCGACCGGGTCGAGCTGATGCGGGCCCACGGGCTCGCGCTTCCGGCGATGATGCTGACCGTGCCGCTGGCCGCCGTGGCGCTGCGGTGGGTCAAGGTCGCCCACCTTCTGATGGGCGGGCTGGCGCTGCTGGCCGTCGCCGACGCCGCGGGCGGTTACGCAGGTTCGGCCTTCCTGGTCGGGGTGCTGCGGGTGGCCCACGGCATCGGGGCGGGCCTGCTGCTGCCGGCGACGCTGGTCGCGGTCTGGGAGCGGCCCCGCGCGCTGCGCGCCCTGTGGACCGGCATGCTGGCGCTCAGCCTGATGGGCGCCCAGGCGCTGGCGCTTTGGCCGCTCGACGGGGCGACGCGCTGGCAGGTCACGCTGCAGCCGTTCCCGCTCCTGACAGGCATCGCGCTCGCGCTCGCGGCCGTCTACTTCGTGCTGTGGATGGCCGCCGGCCGGCCCGCCACGCCGACCCCGCGGCCCAAAGAGCGCAGCCGGCTGCTGCTCGCCACCGTGCCGGCGGCGGGCATCGCGGTCGTGGCCATCAGCACCGCGAGCGAGGACTGGCGTGCCGGGCTGGTGATCCTGCTGGCGGTCCTCGCCATCGCGGGGCTGCTCGCGCTGGCGTCCATCGGCACCCGCGAGAGCCGTACGTTCGCCTACGCGATGGTGGCGGTCGGCGTCGTGCTGCTGCCCAGCGTCGCCCAGGTGACATATGTGGAGATGGGCGGGCTCGGCGGGCCGGGGTTGAAGGGGCTGTGGATTCCGTTCTGCATGGCTGGGCTGCTGGCGGTGGCGGCCGCCGTCGTGGTGCGGCTGTTCGCGGCCGACAACAGGTGGGTCACGCCGCTCGGCCTGCTGTCCATGGTCGTGGGCCTCTGCTCGGTGCGGGTCGTGGCGCCGTCGGCGGAGGGGATGGTGCTGGTCGTGCCGTTCGCCCTGCTGGCGGTCGGCGCCTCGGTGGCGCTCACGGCGGCGCTCAGCCAGGCCGGGGTGGGGGCGGCGATGTTCGGCCTGGCGCTGTGCTTCCCCGGCGTGCTCGCCGGCTATCTGCTGGGCACCGGCGTGCAGATGACGATGCTGAGGGACGTCACCTCGGCGCAGGAGCTCGTCGACAGCTTCGTCTCCGCCCTGCATCTGTGGGCCCTGGTCGGGGGGTTCTTCGTGGTCGTGGTGATCATCCTGGCCGCCGTGCTGGCCCGCCGTGCCCAGGTCACGGAGCAAGGGCAGGACACCTCGCAGGAGGAGCCTGCCGAGGACGGTGACGTGCCGCCTGTCCCGGCGCCCGCGCAGTCGCCGGAGGACGGCACGCCGGCGTAGGGAGCCGGTCGGCGATGGAAACGGGAGGACCGTCACGGGACGGTAAGCTGAGCCGCAGCTTCAGCGACGCGGCGGCCTGCGCGCGGCGGGGCATCCGCCCTGAGTCAGGCTGTGAGCCGCGTTCGCGACCAGACCCTGTTCAAAGGAGAACCTCAAGTGTCCGAGCGCACTCTTGTCCTGATCAAGCCCGACGGGGTGAAGCGCGGCCTCATCGGTGACGTGATCGCCCGCGTGGAGCGCAAGGGCCTGAAGGTCGTGGCGATGGACCTGCGCACCCTCGACGTCGACACCGCCAAGGCACACTACGCCGAGCACTCCGAGCGGCCGTTCTTCGGCGAGCTCGTCGAGTTCATCACCTCGGCGCCGCTGGTCGCGCTGGTGCTCGAGGGCCCCCGGGCAGTCGAGGCGTTCCGCGCCCTGGCCGGTCTCACCGACCCGGTCAAGTCCGCCCCCGGCACGATCCGCGGCGACCACGCCCTCGAGATCGGCGAGAACGTCGTCCACGGTTCCGACTCGCCCGAGTCGGCCGCCAGGGAGATCAAGATCTTCTTCCCGGACCGCTTCTAGTCCTCGCGGGGAGCAGCTCTCCCCGCCGCACACAGGTGCCCGCCGGCCTCTTGCCGAGCGGGCACTTCGCGTTTCCGGACCGGCGCTACCCAGCTCTCAGGGTGTTATTTCGCATTAAGGGCAAAATCGGGGTTGGCGGAGGGGCGCGAGATTTTTGTGGGGCGCACGGGCTCATTGCGTGGCCTGGTGGGTACGTCACGTTACGATTCGAATTCGATCCGTAGTCACTCGCGAACGACGTCACGGAAGGCTCCGTTCCCCATGGGCAGCAAGCTCGCCTTTCTCGGCCGTGACATGGCGGTCGATCTCGGCACCGCCAACACACTGGTGTACGTGCGCGGCCGCGGCATCGTGCTCAACGAGCCGTCGGTCGTGGCGATCAACACGAGCAGCGGGAAGATCGTGTCGGTCGGCATCGAGGCCAAGCGCATGATCGGGCGTACACCGGGAAACATCGTCGCCGTCCGGCCGCTCAAGGACGGTGTGATCGCGGACTTCGACGTGACCGAGCGAATGCTGCGATATTTCATCCAACGGGTGCACAAACGCCGTCACTTCGCCAAGCCGCGCATCATCATCGCCGTGCCCAGCGGCATCACCAGCGTGGAGCAGCGGGCCGTCAAGGAGGCGGGCTACCAGGCGGGGGCGCGGAAGGTCTACATCGTCGAAGAGCCCATGGCCGCGGCGATCGGGGCGGGGCTGCCGGTGCACGAGCCGACCGGGAACATGGTGGTCGACATCGGGGGCGGCACCACCGAGGTCGCGATCATCTCGATGGGCGGCGTGGTGACCAGCCAGTCGATCAGGGTCGGCGGTGACGAGCTGGACCAGGCGGTGATCACCTTCATCAAGAAGGAGTTCTCGCTCATGCTCGGCGAGCGCACCGCCGAAGAGATCAAGATGGCGATCGGCTCGGCCTTCCCCGGCGACGGGGAGGCGCATGCCGAGGTCCGCGGACGCGACCTGGTCAGCGGCCTGCCCAAGACGATCGTCGTGTCGGAGGAGGAGATCCGCAAGGCCACCGAGGAGCCGGTCAACGCGATCGTCGACGCGGTCAAGACGACCCTCGACAGGTGCCCGCCCGAGCTGTCCGGCGACCTGATGGACCGGGGCATCGCCCTCACGGGCGGCGGTGCGTTGCTCAGGGGCATGGACGAGCGGGTCAAGGCGGAGACGGGCATGCCCGTACATCTGGTGGAGAACGCGCTGGACTCCGTCGCGCTCGGCTCGGGCCGGTGCGTGGAGGACTTCGAGGCGCTGCAGCAGGTGCTGGTTCCGGAGTCGCGACGCTGATGAGAGACTCGCGCCACGCACGGCTGATCCTGGGAATGCTGCTGACGGCGGCGCTGGTCATCCTGACCGTGGACCACCGCAGCGGCGAGGGCTCACCGCTGCGGCCGCTGCGCGCCGCCGGCGCGTTCGTGTTCGGTACGGCGGAGCAGGTGGGCGGGGTCGTGGCCCGCTCCGTCGGCGGATTCGTGCACGCGGTCGCCACCGCTCCGAGCGCGCGCGAGGACATCGAGCGGCTCAAGGCGGAGAACGCCAGACTGCGCTCGGGGCTGGCGGCGAACAAGCTGGACGCGGCGCGCTCCACCGAGCTCAAACGGCTGCTCGGACTCGCCGGGATCGGCGGCTACAAGGTCGTGGCGGCCAACGTGATCGCCAGGCGCGGCCAGCCCGGCTTCGAGGACGCCGTCGAGATCGACGCCGGCACCGACGACGGCGTGCGGGCCGAGATGACCGTGCTCAACGGCGACGGTCTGATCGGCCGGGTCGTCCGCGCGTCCAGTCGCACGTCGAGCGTGGTGCTGCTGAGCGATCCGGCCTCCGCTGCGGGCGCGCGGCTGGAGGGCGGCCACGAGATCGGCGTCGTGCACGGCGTGGGGGAGAACGGGCGGCTCCTGCGCTTCCGGCTCCTCGACTCGACGGCACCGGTGACCAGGGGCGGGCGCCTGGTCAGCTTCGGTTCCCACCGGGGCGCGCCGTACGTTCCCGGAGTGCCGATCGGGGTGATCGAACGGGTGGAGCCGACGCCGGGCGAACTGACCCGGATCGCGTACGCCAAGCCGTACGCGGACCTGACGGCGCTGGACGTGGTCGGCGTGGTGGTGCGGGCGCCAGCGCGTGACCCGAGGGACGCGGTGCTGCCGCGCAGGGAGGGGGCACGATGACGGGGGCCGTGGTCGTCGTCGCGGCGTTGCTGGTGCAGTTGATGCTGGTGAACCGGCTGCCGCTGCCGGCCGGTGGGGCGCCGGATCTGGTGCTGCTGGCGGTGGTGGGGGTGGCGCTGGTGCGGGGGCCGGTGGCCGGCGCGGTGATCGGGTTCGGCAGCGGGCTGCTGGTGGACATCGTGCCGCCGACGGCACACGTGGCGGGGCTGTACGCGTTCGTGTTCGCGCTGGTCGGCTATCTGGCCGGGCGCGGCGCGGGTGGCCAGGTCACCACGGTCGTCCTGTGCGTGCTGCTCGCGCCGCTGCTGGCCGCGGCGGTCGGCGGGCTGCTGTCCGACCCGAGGGTCACGATCGCCACGCTGACCGAGCAGGTGCCCGTCACCATCGTCTACACGCTCGTCGTAGCGCCGGTGGTGATCTGGCTGACCTCGCGCGCCAGGCAGCAGCCGAGGTACACGATATGAACCGGACGCGGACCCGGCTGCTCGTGCTGCAGGTGCTCGTGCTGGCCCTGCTCGCGGCGCTGGCGGTGCGGCTGTGGCAGGTGCAGGTCGTCCGCGGGCCCGAGTTGATGAACCGGGCGACCGAGACCAGGACGCGGGCAGTGATCGTGCCGGCCGTCCGGGGGCAGATCCTGGACTCCTCGGGCCGCCCGCTGGTACGCAACAAGACCGCGCTGGTCGTCTCCGTGGACAGGACCGGGCTCATCAGGATGAAGGACCACGGGCTGTCGGTGCTGAGCAAGCTGTCGGACGTGCTCAGCAGGCCGGTCGCCCACCTGCAGAAGCGGATCACGCCGTGCGGGCCCGGCGTGGGCAAGCCGTGCTGGACCGGGTCCCCGTACCAGCCGGTTCCGCTGGACGAGAAGGTCGACACCCGTGAGGCGCTGCAGATCCTGGAGCGGCAGGAGGAGTTTCCCGGCGTCTCGGCGGAGATCCATGCCGTGAGGCAGTATCCGGGAGGCCGCGCGGGGGCGCAGATGCTCGGCTACCTGTCGCCGGTCACCGAGGCCGAGCTGGAGAAGCGTGTCGGGCTGAAGGCCACGTTCTCCGGTGTGGACCTGGCCGGGCGTGACGGCATCGAGTACGTCTACGACGAGGAACTGCGCGGCAAGGCGGGGCTGCGCCGGGTGCAGGTGGACCGGATGGGCAAGGCGCTCGGCGTGGAGCAGCAGGTGGAGCCTGTCAGTGGCGACCATCTGGTGACCAGCATCGACTCTCGCATCCAGGCCGTGACGGAGAAGGCGCTGCAGAACGCGATGAAGTCGGCGCCCCGGGCCGACGGAGGCGCCGCCGTGGTGCTCGATCCGAAGACGGGGCGAGTGCTCGCGCTGTCCAGTGCGCCCGGCTACGACCCGGCGGTGTGGGCGGGCGGCATCTCCGAGCGCATGTACCGCCACCTGCTGTCGGAGAAGTCGGGCAAGCCGCTGGTGTCGCGGGCGATCAACGGCCAGTTCGCGCCCGGCTCGACGTTCAAGGTGTCGTCGGTGGCGGCGATGCTGCGGGCCGGTTACCCGTTGAACGGCAAGTACAGCTGCCCGGGCTCGTACATGGTGGGCGACCGGGCGTTCAACAACTTCCGCGGCATCGGCCTGGGCACGCTGTCCCTGCACCTGGCGCTGGTGAAGTCGTGCGACACGATCTTCTACCGGTCGGCCTACGAGCAGTATCTGCGGGACGGCGGGCGCAACCCGAAGAAGTCGGTCAAGGAGGTGTTCGCCAACACGGCCAGGGGGTTCGGGTTCGGCGAGCCGACCGGGATCGACCTGCCGGGCGAGTCGTCGGGGCGCATTCCCGACCGCCGGTGGAAGAAGGACATGTGGGCGCTGACCAGCGGCACCAACTGCAAGCGGGCCAGCACCGGCTATCCCGAGGTGAAGGACGGCGCGCGGGCGGCGTTCCTCAAGCGCCTGGCGCACGAGAACTGCACCGAGGGCTTCGTGCTGCGGCCCGGTGACTCGGCCAACTTCTCGATCGGTCAGGGCGACGTGCTGGTGACGCCGCTCCAGCTCGCCAGGGCGTACGCGGCGCTGGTGACCGACGGCAAGGTGCGCAGCCCGCGCATCGGGTGGGCACTGGTGCGGCCCGACGGCAAGGTGGTCAGGACCGTCCCCGTGCCGGTGGTGGGCAAGCTGCCGATCACCGAGAAGGAGCGCCTCTACATCAAGAACGCGCTGAGCCAGGTTGCCTCCGACGGCACCGCGGCCGGGGCGTTCAGCGGCTTCCCGATGGACAAGGTTCGCATCGGCGGCAAGACCGGTACGGCGGAGGTCTGGGGCAAGCAGGACACCTCATGGTTCGCCTCGTTCGCGCCCACCAAGAACCCACGTTTCGTCGTGGTCGTCATGGTCTCGCAGGGCGGGATGGGCTCCCAGACCGCCGCGCCCGCCGCACGGGCGATCTACGAGGGCATCTTCGGCATCAAGCGGCCGGCCGCGCTGCCGGAAGGCAAGCCCGTGTCACGGCTGCCGCGATTCACGCCCGACGGGATGGTGATAGCGGAATGACCGGAGGGGCGCTGGCGGGCAGGCGGCGCTCGTACGCCCAGCGGGCGTTCGGCGCGGAGTCGGCCCTGTGGCGGCTGGACGGGGTGCTGCTGGTGGCGGTCATCGCGCTGTCGGTGATCGGGACCCTGCTGGTGTGGTCGTCCACCAGGACCTGGGCGCCGGGCTCGACGGGGCTGCTGAAGAAGCACCTCCTCAACGAGGGCATCGGGGTGTTCCTGTGCGCCGCGGTCGCGATGATGGACCACCGGGCGGTGCGGGCGTACGCGCCGCTGGTGTTCCTGGTATCCCTGATCGGGCTGGGCCTGGTGCTCACGCCGCTGGGGGCGACGATCAACGGCTCGCATTCGTGGATCCTGCTGGGCGGCGGGTTCGCGGTGCAGCCGTCGGAGTTCGCCAAGGTGGGCCTGGTGCTGATCACGGCGATGCTGCTCGCCCAGCCCGTCGAGGGCACCGACCGGCCGCGCGGCTTCGACGTCATGCTGGCGCTGGTGGCCGCGGGGATGTCGCTGGCCCTGGTGATGATGCAGCCCGACCTCGGCACGGCGCTGGTGCTGGCGGCGATCTCGGCCTCCGCACTGGTGATCTCGGGGGTACGCAAGCGGCTGATCGCCCTGCTGACGCTGATCGGTGCGGCCGGGGTGTTCAGCGTGTTCTATTTCGAGATGCTGGAGCCGTACCAGCTCGCGCGCTTCACCGCCTTCCTCGACCCGAACGTCGACCCGCGCGGAGTCGGCTACAACAGCACGCAGTCGCTCATCGCGATCGGCTCGGGGCAGCTGTTCGGCAAGGGGCTGCTCGGCGGCGGGCAGACCACCGGCCGGTTCGTGCCGGAACAGCACACCGACTTCATCTTCACGGTGGCGGGCGAGGAGTTCGGCTTCCTCGGGGCGGTGACGGTCGTGCTGCTGCTCGGCGTGGTGCTGCTCCGCGGGCTGAAGATCGCCCGGCAGTGCGAGGACAGGTTCGGGACGCTGGTCGCGGGCACGATCGTGTGCTGGTTCGCGTTCCAGACGTTCGTGAACGTGGGGATGACGATCGGCATCATGCCGATCACCGGCCTGCCGCTGCCGTTCGTCTCCTACGGCGGCACGGCGACCTTCGCCAACCTGATCGCGGTGGGGCTCCTGCAGGCCATCAGGGTGCGCCGGCAGTCGTTCGAGTAGCCCTGTCCCCGCCACCTCCCAGGCGCCGCTACCCTGAAAGGTATGCCTGTCGAGTCGATTTTTCCCCGCCTGGAAGCGCTGCTGCCCAAGGTGCAGAAGCCCATCCAGTATGTCGGGGGTGAGCTCAACTCGACGGTGAAGGACTGGGACGCTGCCGACGTGCGATGGGCGCTGATGTACCCGGACGCGTACGAGGTCGGGCTGCCCAACCAGGGCGTCGCGATCCTCTACGAGATCCTCAACGAGCTGCCCGCCACGCTGGCCGAGCGCACCTACGCCGTCTGGCCCGACCTCGAGGCGCTGATGCGTGCCGAGGGCGTGCCGCAATTCACCGTCGACGCCCACCGGCCGGTGCGCGCCTTCGACGTGCTCGGTCTGTCGTTCTCCACCGAGCTCGGCTACACCAACATGCTGACCGCGCTGGATCTGGCCGGCATCCCGCTGGTGGCGGCCGACCGGGGCGAGGACGATCCGATCGTGCTCGCGGGCGGCCACGCCGCCTTCAACCCCGAGCCGATCGCCGACTTCCTCGACGCGGCCGTGCTGGGCGACGGCGAGCAGATCGCGATCGCCATCTCCGAGGTCATCCGCGAGTGGAAGGCCGAGGGCAAGCCGGGCGGGCGGGATGAGCTGCTGATGCGGCTGGCCGAGTCTGGCGGGGTATATGTCCCGAAATTTTACGATGTGGACTATCACCCTGACGGCCGCATCAAGCGCGTCGCGCCCAACCGGGCCGGCGTGCCGTGGCGCGTGCACAAGCACACGGTCATGGACCTCGACGAGTGGCCCTACCCGAAGAAGCCGCTGGTCCCGCTGGCCGAGACGGTGCACGAGCGGTTCAGCGTGGAGATCTTCCGCGGCTGCACGCGTGGCTGCCGTTTCTGCCAGGCGGGGATGATCACCCGTCCGGTCCGCGAGCGCTCGATCACCACGATCGGCGCCATGGTCGCCAACGGCATCAAGGAGTCCGGCTTCAACGAGGTCGGCCTGCTGTCTCTGTCATCCGCCGACCACAGCGAGATCGGCGAGGTCGCCAAGGGCCTGGCCGACCAGTACGAGGGCACCAACACCTCGCTGTCGCTGCCCTCGACCCGCGTCGACGCCTTCAACATCGACCTGGCCAACGAGTTCTCCCGCAACGGCAGGCGTTCCGGCCTGACCTTCGCACCCGAAGGCGGTTCTGAGCGCCTCCGCAAGGTGATCAACAAGATGGTCACCGAGGAAGACCTCATCCGCACCGTGACCGCCGCCTACTCGCAGGGCTGGAGGCAGGTGAAGCTCTACTTCATGTGCGGCCTGCCCACCGAGACCGACGAGGACGTGCTCGGCATCGCCGACCTGGCCAAGAAGGTCATCAAGGCGGGCCGCGAGGCCAGCGGCTCGCGCGACATCCGCTGCACCGTCTCCATCGGCGGTTTCGTGCCCAAGCCGCACACCCCGTTCCAGTGGGCGGGGCAGACCGACCACGAGACCGTCGACAGGCGGCTCAAGCAGCTGCGCGACTCGCTCAGGGGCGACAGGGAGTTCGGCAGAGCCATCGGTTTCCGCTACCACGACGGCAAGCCGTCGATCGTCGAGGGCCTGCTCTCGCGCGGTGACCGCCGGGTCGGCGCCGTCATCCGGGGTGTCTGGGAGGACGGCGGGCGCTTCGACGGCTGGAGCGAGCACTTCTCCTACGAGCGGTGGACGGCGGCAGCCGCGAAGGCCGGCGTCGACGTCGACTGGTACACCGTGCGCGAACGCGAGGAGAACGAGGTCCTGCCCTGGGACCACCTCGACGCGGGGCTCGACCGCGAATGGCTCTGGCAGGACTGGCAGGAGGCCGTCTCCGGCGCCGAGGTCGAGGACTGCCGCTGGACTCCCTGTTACGACTGCGGCGTCTGCCCCACCATGGGGACCGAGATCCAGATCGGTCCGACCGGTAAGAAACTCCTTCCCCTCACGGTCGTCTAGCGGCGCTGAGTGCGCGGCCGGTGCCTCGCCGTACATGATCCTGAGACGTGCAGGCCTCAGGGCGGCTTATCCTGAGAAGAAGGAACTCTGACACGGGAAGGACGACAAGGCTCTGAAACCTGTTCCCGATGGGCCCCCGCCCGCGCCAACGGTGCAGCGACTGCGCGTACGCTACGCCAAGCGCGGACGCCTGCGCTTCACCAGCCACCGCGACATCTCGCGGGCCGTGGAAAGAGCGGTCCGCCGTGCCGGCATCCCGGTGGCCTACAGTGCGGGTTTCTCGCCTCATCCGAAGATCTCCTACGCGGGAGCGGCGCCGACCGGCGTTGCCAGCGAAGCCGAATACCTCGAGATCGGCGTCACGACGCCGTGCGATCCCCAGCAGGTCAGGACCGACCTCGATGGATCGCTGCCGCCGGGCCTTGATGTGCTCGACGTCGTCGAGGCCGGCCCCGGCGCGCTGGCCGACCGCCTGGAAGTCTCCGAGTGGGAGGTGCGGCTGCCCGGTGCCGACCGCGAGCTCGCCGAGGTGGCGGTGGAGAAGTTTCTCGCGGCAGGCACGGTGGAGGTCGAGCGCCTCATGAAGAAGGGCCCGCGCCGTTTCGACGCGCGGGAGGCCGTGCTGAGGCTCACGGTGCCCGAAGGGACAGACAGAACAGCAGCTCAGGTGCCTGGACAGTCGTGTGTCATACTGCGCATGGTTGTTCGGCACATGACGCCTGCCGTTCGACCCGACGATGTGCTCACAGGGCTGCGCCTTGTGGCCGACTTCGCGCCGCCGGTTCCCCCCGAGGTGACCAGGCTGGCGCAGGGGCCACTGGACGCAAGCACCGGTGCGCTTGCCGACCCGCTCGACCTGGACCGCGAGACTACGCGCGGCGGCGAGGCGGGACCGGCGGGTGAGCACAACGTCGGTTAAGGAAGCGCCCTGCGGGGCGCTGCCACTGACAGGACTTGGCGCCATGCCCCCGGAAGGGGACGTGGCGAACAACGAGACACGATGGCTCCTGCGCGGCGCGGCGACGCGCCCGGGGGCTGACGGGAGAGCGCCCGCATGCTCGACGAGAACGAGCCCAACGCCGGGGCCACTGGCCCTGACGGGGAGACAACAGAACAGCCCAAGGTGACCAGGCACCGCCGCGCGGCCAGCCGACCCGCGGGTCCGCCGCCGGAGCTGCCCGAGCAGCCCGTCGCGGCTCCGGTCACCGCACCAGCCGCACAGGCCGCCCCCTCGGTGACCGAGGGACGGTCCGTGCCCAGGACGGCGGCGCAGCGCGCCGCCGGTATGCCCGACGAGTCCGCTGGTACGCCTGCGGAGGTGACCAGCCCGGTCGAGGAGGCCGTGGCCGCCGCCGTCGAGGCGGACCAGCCCAAGCGAGCCGCCCGGACCCGGTCGGCCGCGACCACGACGCGCCGCCGTGCCGGCAAGAAGGCCGAAGAGGCCGACGGGACGGCCGAGAGCGCCCTCAGTGACACGCAGAGCGCCTCCGGCGCTGCCGGTGTGGTCGAGAGCGCGACCGCGCCGGGCGTCGCCGAGACAGGCCAGGAGGCCGCCGAGGCCCCCGCCAAGCGGCGGCGCTCGCGCAAGAAGGTGGAGCCGGAGACAGAGACGGCCGAGGCGGTCGCCACGGACGTCGCCGGCACCGACGAGGCGGGCCCGGCGGAGGCCGAGACCGGCCGGTCGGGTCGTTCCGCGCGTGCTTCGGCCCGTCGGGGACGTTCCGCGCGTGCCGCGAGCGCTCCGGCGGAGGTCGCCGCGGGCGAAGGGGTGGCGGCCGAGGTCGCCGCCGGTGTCGGCGAGGCCGCCGCGGAGCGGGCCGGAGGAGCCGACGCGGACGAGGACATCCTGGAGATCCTGCCCGAGGACGAGCCGCTCGACGACGAGCCCGCCGGGGAGGACCTGGACGAGGAAGAGGGGGGCAAGCCGAGCCTGCTCGCCGACCCGTTCGGGCTGACCGTGCGCAGGCAGGACCAGCCGGGGACCGCGTTCCAGCGGCCGGCGGCGATCTTCGCGCCGCTGTTCCAGGCGCCCGACCCGACGCAGGCCAAGCCCGTGCGGCCGGAGCCGCAGCCCAAGCCGCAGCCCGAGCCTGTCGCAGAGGTGGCCGAGGAGACGGCGGACGAGGTCGTCGCCGAGGACGAGGCCGACCTCGACGGCTCCGATGAGCAGGAGGACGAGGGCGGCGGCCGCCGCCGGCGGCGCCGCAGGGGCGGTCGCGGCCGCGGCAAGTCACGCGAGCGTGACGACGCCGACGACGGCGAGGAGTCCGAGGAGGACGGCGACGAGGAGCAGCCCGAGGAGGCCCAGGACGAGGGCGCCAGCTCCCGGCGGCGTCGCCGCAGGCGCCGGCGCGGCTCCGACGAGGAGGTCGCCGAGCCCGCGGGGGACGACCCGCCCAACACGGTCGTGCGCATCCGCGCGCCCCGCTCGGGCCGGGCGCCCTCGCATGACACCGCCACCGACGGCGTGCAGAGCGTGCGCGGCTCCACCCGGCTGGAGGCGAAGAAGCAGCGCCGCCGCGAGGGGCGCGAGCTCGGCCGCAGGCGTCCGCCGATCATCACCGAGTCGGAGTTCCTGGCCCGCCGGGAGTCCGTGGACCGGATGATGGTGGTGCGCCGCCAGGGTGACCGCACGCAGATCGCGGTGCTGGAGGACGGCGTCCTCGTCGAGCACTACGTCAACCGCGAGGCCAGCCAGTCCTATGTCGGCAACGTCTATCTGGGCAAGGTCCAGAACGTGCTGCCGTCGATGGAGGCCGCCTTCGTCGACATCGGCAAGGGCCGCAACGCCGTGCTGTACGCCGGTGAGGTGAACTTCGACACCGCGGGCATGGAAGGCCAGCCCAAGCGCATCGAGTCGGCGCTGAAGTCCGGCCAGTCGGTGCTGGTGCAGGTCACCAAGGACCCGATCGGGCACAAGGGCGCGCGCCTGACCTCGCAGATCAGCCTGCCGGGCCGCTATCTGGTCTACGTGCCCGACGGCTCGATGACCGGCATCAGCCGCAAGCTGCCCGACAAGGAGCGCACCCGGCTCAAGAGCATTCTGAAGAAGGTCATGCCGGAGAACGCCGGCGTGATCGTGCGCACCGCGGCCGAGGGCGCCTCCGAGGAGGAGCTGGCCCGCGACGTGGCCCGCCTGTCGGCGCAGTGGGAGGCCATCCAGAAGAAGGCCAAGTCGGCCAGCCCGCCCGAGCTGCTCTCGGCCGAGCCCGACCTGACCATCCGGGTGGTCCGCGACGTCTTCAACGAGGACTTCACCTCGCTGGTCGTGCAGGGCGAGGACGCCTGGGAGACGGTCGACGAGTACGTGCAGTACGTCGCGCCGCACCTGGGTGAGCGCCTGTCGAAGTGGGACGGCGAGCAGGGCGACGTGTTCGAGTCGTACCGGATCGACGAGCAGCTCGGCAAGGCGATGGAGCGCAAGGTGTGGCTGCCGAGCGGCGGCTCCCTGGTGATCGACCGGACCGAGGCGATGACCGTCGTCGACGTCAACACCGGCAAGTTCACCGGCCAGGGCGGCAACCTCGAGGAGACCGTCACCCGCAACAACCTGGAGGCGGCTGAGGAGATCGTCCGCCAGCTCAGGTTGCGCGACATCGGCGGCATCATCGTCATCGACTTCATCGACATGGTGCTGGAGTCCAACCGCGATCTGGTGCTGCGGCGGATGCTGGAGTGCCTGGCGCGCGACAGGACCAAGCACCAGGTGGCCGAGGTGACGTCGCTGGGCCTGGTGCAGATGACGCGTAAGCGGGTCGGTCAGGGGCTGCTGGAGGCGTTCTCGACGCCGTGTGACTGCTGCAACGGGCGTGGTCTGATCGTCTCCACGGAGCCGGTCGAGCACAAGCCGGAGCCGCGTGGCACACAGGGCAAGATGGCCGTGGAGAAGGCGGTCTCGGACAAGGTTTCCGCGGCCAAGGACTCTGCGGGCCGTGATACCGTGACCGGTGCGCTTGAAGACGTCCCGACTGAGGACGACCAGGCCGGTCAGACTTCCGGCAGGGGGCGGCGACGCTCCCGCCGAGCCAGGTCCGCCGAGTAGCCCAGCCGCTGCTCGGTGGACTGTCCGATGAATCGTCCGGTTCGCCTAGGGTGCCGTTAATCCGGTACCCTAGTGAACCGGTGCGTCAGGTGACGTGCCCTGTTGGCGCGCCCCACGGTTCGTCGGTTCCAGATGAGCCGAATGACGGGCGCAGCATTCGGAGTCAGCGGCCGCCTCGCACGGGGTGGCCGGTGGATCGCAACAGTGAGTCAGTAGAAGGGTTCCGCGGTGTACGCGATCGTTCGTTGCGGCGGCAGGCAGCAGAAGGTCTCCGTCGGTGACGTCCTCGAGGTGGACAAGGTCGCCGGCGACGTCGGCTCTTCGGTTTCGCTGCCGACGGTGCTCGTCGTCAACGACGGCGATGTGACCACGGAGGCGGGCAAGTTCATGGTCAGCGCCGAGATCCTCGGCGAGACCAAGGGTCCCAAGATCCGCATCCTCAAGTACAAGAACAAGACCGGTTACAAGAAGCGCCAGGGTCACCGTCAGCGGTACACCCAGGTGAAGATCACCGGTATCGACCAGGCCTGATCGGGAGTTAGAGAGATGGCACACAAGAAGGGCGCGTCGTCCACCCGGAACGGCCGCGACTCCAATGCTCAGCGCCTGGGCGTCAAGCGCTTCGGCGGCCAGCTGGTCAACGCGGGCGAGATCATCGTCCGTCAGCGTGGCACCCACTTCCACCCCGGCGACAATGTCGGCCGTGGCGGCGACGACACGCTGTTCGCGCTGGCCGCGGGCCACGTGCAGTTCGGCACCAAGCGCGGTCGCCGCGCCGTGAGCATCGTCCCCGTCGCGGAGTAAATCCTCAGCGTCGCGGGTTGTAAAAGGGGTGGATCGCCTGCCGATCCACCCCTTTGCTGCTTTCTAGGCGCGGTGCCGTTACCGGCGCCGCGCCTCTGCTTAGGGCAGGACCCGCCGGTGATGGCGGGGGTTTGGACGAAGCGCCCCCAGGGGGCCGATGGAGGAGAACGTAAATGCCGGACTTCGTGGACCAGGTGATCCTGCATGTCAGGGCCGGTGACGGGGGGAACGGCTGCGCCTCCGTCCACCGGGAGAAGTTCAAGCCGCTGGGCGGCCCCGACGGCGGCAACGGCGGGCGTGGCGGCGACGTGATCCTGGAGGTGGATTCCAACACCAGCACCCTGCTCGAATACCACCACCGGCCGCATCGCAAGGCCGACAGCGGCAAGCAGGGGCAGGGCTCCAACCGGGACGGGGCAAACGGCGGCGACGTGGTCCTGCCGGTGCCTGACGGGACCGTCGTCAAGGACACCCGGACCGGCGAGGTGCTCGTCGACCTGGTGGGCGCCGGGACGCGTTACGTGATCGCGCAGGGCGGGCACGGCGGCCTCGGCAACGCCGCGCTGGCCAGTACCAAGCGGAAGGCTCCGGGATTCGCGCTGCTGGGAGAGCCCGGTGACGCGCTGGACGTCATGCTGGAGCTCAAGAGCGTCGCCGACGTGGCGCTGGTCGGCTTCCCCAGCGCGGGCAAGTCGTCGTTGATCGCGGCGTTGAGCGCGGCCAAGCCGAAGATCGCCGACTACCCGTTCACCACGCTGATCCCCAACCTGGGCGTGGTGACGGCAGGCGACCACATCTTCACCGTGGCGGACGTGCCGGGGCTGATTCCCGGAGCCTCCGAGGGCAAGGGGCTCGGGCACGAGTTCCTGCGTCACGTCGAGCGGTGCGACATGCTCGTGCACGTCATCGACTGCGCCACCATGGAGCCCGGCCGCGACCCGCTCACCGACTATCAGGTGATCGAGGCCGAGCTGCAGGCGTACGGCAAGCTGGAAGGCCGGCCGCGCATGGTGGTGCTGAACAAGGCGGACGTGCCCGACGCCCGAGAGCTGGCCGAGCTGGTGCGCGCCGAGTTCGAGGAGCGGGGGCTGCAGGTCTTCACCGTGTCCGCCGCCACGCACGAAGGGCTGCGCGAGCTGACCTTCGCGATGGGCGAGTGGGTGGCGGCGGCCCGGGCCAACCGGCCGGTCGAGGAGCCGACGCGACTCGTCATCAGGCCCAAGCAGCTCGGTGAGGCCGGGTTCCGGGTGCGCCGGGTCAACGACACCATGTTCCAGGTGACCGGCGAGAAGCCGGAGCGGTGGATCAGGCAGACCGACTTCACCAACGACGAGGCCGTGGGCTATCTGGCCGACCGGCTGGAGCGGCTCGGCGTGGAGCAGGAGCTGGTCAAGGCCGGCGCCACGGCCGGGGCCGAGGTGGTGATCGGGCCGATGGAGGGCGGCTACGTCTTCGACTGGCAGCCGACGCTCAACGCCGAGGCTGTGCGGCAGGGGCCGCGCGGCTCCGACAACAGGCTGGTGTGACAGCGGCCGAGAGGCGGACGGGCGGCTACGGATAGGGTTTTGACTGTGCGCGAACGGATCAGCTCAGCGTCGAAGGTCGTCGTCAAGGTCGGCTCGTCGTCGCTCACCACGCCTCAGGGCATGATCGACGTGGACCGGGTCGACGCGCTCGTCGACGTGCTCGCGGCGCGGTGCCGGGCCGGCACGCAGCTCGTCCTAGTCTCGTCGGGAGCGATCGCGGCGGGCCTCGGCCCGCTCGGGCTGCCCGCCCGGCCACGCGACCTCGCCACGCAGCAGGCCGCCGCCTCGGTCGGCCAGGGCGTGCTGGTCGCCCGCTACACCTCCTCCTTCGCCCGCTACGGCCTGCGCGTCGGTCAGGTGCTGCTGACCGCCGACGACATGATGCGCCGCGCCCACCACGCCAACGCCCGGCGGACCCTGGACCGGCTGCTGGAGCTCGGCATCGTGCCGATCGTCAACGAGAACGACACCGTCGCCACCGACGAGATCCGCTTCGGCGACAACGACCGGCTGGCCGCTCTGGTCACGCACCTCATCAGGGCCGACGCGCTGGTCCTGCTCTCCGACGTGGACGCGCTGTACGACGGGCCGCCCAGCCGCGCCGGGTCGCGCCGGCTCGCCGAGATCCGTGGCCCCGAGGACCTGGTCGGGGTCGAGCTGGGCAAGAGTGGCGGGGCCGTCGGCACCGGCGGCATGGTCACCAAGGTGCAGGCGGCCAGGATCGCCACCGGCGCCGGCGTGCCGGTGGTGCTGACCGCGGCGGCGCACGCCGCCCAGGCGCTGGCCGGAGCAGATGTCGGCACCTTCTTCCACCCTGGAGGCCGCCACCCGGGCACCCGCCTGCTGTGGCTGGCCCATGCGGCCACCGGACGCGGGCGGCTGCACCTCGACGACGGCGCGGTGGAGGCCGTCGTCAGCCGGCGCAAGTCGCTGCTGCCCGCCGGTGTCACCTCGGTCGAGGGCGAGTTCGCGGCGGGCGACCCGGTGGACCTGTGCGGGCCGCGCGGGCGCGTGGTGGCCCGCGGACTGGTCAACTTCGACGCCGGCGAGATCCCGGGGCTGCTCGGGCGCTCCACCCGGGAGCTGGCCAGCGAGCTCGGTCCGGAATATGAACGCGAGCTGATCCACCGCGACGACATCGTCATACTGGAGTCCCACAGCTAGAGCCCGACGAGGGAAGAACGGGGTTCCCAGAGCCCTGAGCAGCGGAGCGGAGCGGAGCCATGAGCACAGAGTTCCTGAAGGTCGCCCACGCGGCACGAGAGGCCGCCGCCGAGCTGGCCCCGCTGCCGCGGGCGCCGAAGGACCGGGCGCTGCGTGCCGTCGCCGACGCCCTGGTCACCCATGCCGCCGAGATCGTCGAGGCCAACGCCAAGGATGTCGAGCAGGCGAGGGCACAGGGCACCTCCGAGGCCATGGTCGACCGGCTGCGGCTCGACGTGGACCGGGTCGCCGCCATCGCCGAGGCGGTGCGCCAGGTGGCCGACCTGCCCGACCCCGTGGGCGAGGTGGTGCGGGGCTCCACGTTGCCCAACGGGTTGGAGCTGCGCCAGCTCAGGGTGCCGATGGGCGTCATCGGGATCATCTACGAAGGCCGCCCCAACGTGACCGTCGACGCCGCCGCGCTCTGCCTCAAGAGCGGCAACGCGGTGCTGCTGCGGGGCTCGTCCAGCGCTTACTCCTCCAACACGGCGCTGGTGAGGGTCATGCAGGAGGCGCTGGCGGGCACCGAGGTCCCGGCCGGGGCCGTGCAGCTCGTGCCGGGCCTGACCCGGGATTCGGTCAAGGAGCTGATGCGCGCTCGCGGGCTCGTGGACGTGCTGATCCCACGAGGCGGCGCGTCGCTGATCAACTCCGTCGTGGAGGAGTCCACGGTGCCGGTGATCGAGACCGGCGTCGGCAACTGCCACGTCTACGTCGACGCCGAAGCCGATCTGGACCTGGCCGTGGAGATCCTGGTCAACGCCAAGGCGCAGCGGCCCTCGGTGTGCAACGCGGCGGAGACGTTCCTGGTGCACGCGCGGGTGGCCGAGGAGTTCGTACCGAAGGCGCTCGACGCGCTCGCCGCGGCGGGCGTGACCGTGCACGGCGACGAGCGGATCGCCCGCCACCCCGGGGTGGTGCCCGCCACCGAGGACGACTTCTCCGCCGAATACCTCTCGCTCGACATCGCCGCGGCCGTCGTCGGCTCCCTGGAGGAGGCCGTGGCGCACATCAGGCGTTACGGCTCCGGTCACACCGACGCCATCGTCACCCGCTCCCAGCAGGCCGCCCGCAGGTTCGTGTCGCTGGTGGACTCGGCGGCCGTCGCGGTCAACGCCTCCACCAGGTTCACCGACGGCGGGGAGTTCGGCTTCGGCGCGGAGATCGGCATCTCCACCCAGAAGCTGCACGCGCGCGGCCCCATGGGCCTGCCGGAGCTGACCTCCACCAAGTGGGTCTACACGGGTGAGGGGCATCTGCGCACGTCAGAGGGTACGGTCATCGCCGGGTCAGGCCGCTGACCGGATCGGGTCGCGGGCGGCGTGTCGGCGTGTGCGGCCGGGCGCGGGCTGCCTTGACTGGGGCCCATGGAGATCGTCATCGCGCTGGCCTTCGCGGGCGCCGTACTGTTCGGCGCCGACCGGCTGATGCTCTGGCTGGAGGGCCGGGGCCACGTCCACTGGCGCAGGACAGACCGTAAGGACCTGAGCAAGGAGCCCGCCGCCGAGCTCGACAGCCTGCTGTCCGAGCAACCACGCCGATAAACCTTCGGCGTGCCGCAGGCGTCAACCACCGTCACAGCGCTAGGGTTGTGTCCCTTATGGGCGCGCCGAGCGGGGAGGGACGGTGAGCAAGCTCGGCAAGGTCGGGCCTTACACCCTGCTCGAGCGGCTCGGCCGAGGCGGCATGGGTGAGGTCTACCTCGCCAGCGCTCGCCGTGGAGAGCGTGTCGCACTCAAGGTGCTGCACGACCTCAGCGAGGACGACTCCTCACGCATCAGGCTCGAACGCGAGGTCCGCGCGCTGCGCAGGGTCGAGAGCCCGTACGTGGCGAAGGTCCTCGACGCCGACCTGTCGTGTGCCCGGCCCTACCTGGTCATGGAGCACATCGAGGGCGTCACGCTGCTGGACCTGGTGCGTCAGCAGGGGCCGCTCGACCTGACGCAGCTCGTCGAGCTCGCGCAGGGCATCGCCACCGCGCTCGCCATCATCCACGCGGCCGGGATCGTGCACCGCGACCTCAAGCCCGGCAACATCCTCATGGGCGCCGACGGCCCGGTCCTCATCGACTTCGGCATCGCCCAGGTGCTCGACGCCACCCGGCTGACCATGACCGGCACGTTCCTCGGCACGCCCGGCTACACCGCCCCCGAGATCTTCGCCGACGAGCAGGTGGAGTCGCCCGCCGACGTGCACGCCTGGGCGGCGACGGTGGCGTTCGCCGCGACCGGGCGGCCGACGTTCGGGCGCGGCACGGCTGAGGCGCAGATGTACGCGGTGCTGAACGGCCAGGCCGACCTGAAGGGCGTCCCGGTGGCGCTGCTGCCGCTGGTGCGGGCGGCGCTCAACCGCGAGCCGGGCAAGCGGCCCACCGCGGCACTGTTGGCCGACCGGCTGGCGCGGCTGGCCAAGGCGACCAGCGCCGCCGAAGCCGACGCGGGGAGCCGGGCAGTGCCTGCCGCGGAGGAGGCGCGCGGCCGTACGGCAGAGGACGTGCCGCCGCGTGGCCGCGTCGGCGAGGACTCCAAGCCCGGCACCTCGCGGCCGCGCTCCGACGGCAAGGTGCCCCCACCTCGAGCCCGTACGGGCGCGGACGGCAAGGCGCTGCCGCGCGGCCGGACGGGCATGGACGGGAAGGTGCCCTCGCCGCGTGGACGCGCGGGCGACGAGGGGAGAGGGGCTTCGCCTTCGCGTCGCGCGGGGGAGGACGGCAGGGCGGCCACCCCCCGGAGCCGTGGCGGTGAGGACGGTCGGGCCGCTTCGTCCCGAGGCCGCGCGGGCGAGGAAGGGAAGGTGCCGTCACCGCGGAGTCGCGCGGGTGAGGACGGGAAGGCGGCGTCGGCTCGGGTCCGTGGCGGGGACGAGGCCAAGACGCCGCCGCCGCGGAGCCGGCCGGGCGCCGACGGAAAGGGCGCGGCGGAGCGCAGCCGGGTGGGTGTGAAGGCTCAGACGGTCGCGCGGGTCCGCGCCAAGCCGCAGACGGCCGCGCGCGACTCCAGGCTCAGAGCGGAGACCACCACGCTGCCGGCGGGCAACACGGCGTTGCTGCTGCTCGCCGTGCTGGCCGTGCCGTGCGTGGTGGCGTCGGTGATGTGGCCGATCGCCTCCATCGGTATCACAGCCGTGTTCGTGGTGCTGACCAGGACGCTGTGGATGGGCCACTGGATGGTCCGCAAGCGCGCGTCACAGCGGGTGCGGGTGCTGTTGCGGGTGCTGATGTTCCCGTTCGCGCTGGTGGGCGCGGCCACGACCGCGGTCGTGTGGCCCGGGGTGCCCGTCGCCGTGGCGGCGGGCGGAGCGCTCTGGATCACCGGCGGCGGCGTGATCGACTCGTCCTGGTGGCAGCAGCCCGCGCCGGTCACCGCCGCGGGCGTGGTGTTCGGCATGCTGTGCGGTGGCATCACCGGGCGGGAGATCGAGCGGATCGGCGCCCGGATGCCGGAGCTGCGCAGGGAAGGACTGCGCGCACTGGCCGTGCTGGGCGGTTTCGTCGCCCTGTGCGCGGCTGCCGTGCGCGCTATCGCCCTGCTGCTCTGACCCGCCCGCGCCGGTGAACCGGCGGGTGGGCTGCCTGACGGCTGCGCTGAACCGGGGAGTGCACCGGCCCGGCGGACCTGTGCGGGCCGGTCATGCTCGTCAGCCCTGGCCGCCGTCGCGGCGCGCGAACCTGTTGAAGATGCGCTCGCCCGCGTTCACGGCGCCTTCGGCCACGTCGCGCAGGACGCCGATGAACGGGTCCTGGGACTCCGACCAGGACCTGCGGTAGGACTCAGCGGCCGCCTTGACCTCCTCGCTGACCCTGGCGCTGGCGTCGTCCTCCCGGCGCGGGTAGTCGCCGCCGATGATGCGGTCGTACTCGCCGCTGCGCTGCCACTTGTCCAACTCGGCCACGCGCACCACGGCGAACGGGTGGGTGGTGCCGAGCAGGTTGAGCACCTTGAGGAAGCCGTCGCGCAGGTCGCCCGCGGTGTCGTACTCCTGGTACTGGGCCAGGAACGCCTCGATGTTCATCTCGTGCGTGTAGTCGCCGCCGGCGAGCTTCATCAGCGCGCGCTTGGCCGCCTCGGGGTCCTGGCCGGTGAGCATGCCGCCGCGGTCGGAGGAGAGCTCCGACTTGCGATACCACTCCTCCAGTCCCGCCACGATCGCGCGCAGGCCGATGTAGCCGAGCGGGATCCACGCGACGCGTGCGGCGAGGCGGGTGAGGATGTCGAGCATCGTCCGGTAGACGGCGTGGCCCGACAGGATGTGCGACGTCTCGTGGCCGATGACGAAGCGCTGCTCCTCCTCGTTCATGAGGTTGAGCAGGCCGGTGGTCACGACGATGAAGGGGTCGTCGAAGCCGATCGCCTTGGCCTGGACCTGCGGGTCCTGCTGGACGTAGATCTCGGGGATCCGGTGCAGGTCAAGGATGTAGGCGGCGTCGCGGCCCATGTCGTAGAGGGAGCGGAACTGGGTCTCGCTCACGCGCACGGCCGAGGCCAGGTACATCAGGCGCAGGCGGCGCTCGCTGATGAGGCCGGACATCTGCTTGAGAACTGTGTCGAACCCGCTCAACTTGCGCAGAGCGACCAGGGCCGACCGGTCTGCGGGGTGTTCGTAGGCACGGGACGAGATGCCGGGCAGTTGGACGCGGTTGCGGTCCGGGGTGGTCGTCATGCCCGGCATGCTACGTCCGCAACGGGGGTGATGCGCGGTCATCACGGAGGGGGGTCCCGTCATGTTGTGATAAGGCATCCGCGTAAGGTCCGTTTCATGATGAACGCGCCTGGTGTCAGGGGGAAGCGCCGCATAGGTGTGATGGGAGGGACCTTCGACCCCATCCATCACGGTCACCTGGTCGCAGCCAGCGAGGTGGCACATCACTTCGACCTCGACGAAGTCGTGTTCGTCCCCACGGGCCGCCCGTACCAGAAGTCCGGGCGTGAGGTCTCCGCGCCCGAGGACCGCTATCTGATGACGGTCATCGCCACCGCGTCCAACCCCCGCTTCTCCGTGAGCCGGGTGGACGTGGACCGCCCGGGGCCGACCTTCACCATCGACACCCTGCGTGACGTCTCCCGGATCTACGGGCCGCAGGCGGAGTTGTACTTCATCACCGGAGCCGACGCCCTGGGCGCCATCCTCGGCTGGCAGGACGCCGACGAGCTGTTCGAGCTGGCCCATTTCGTCGGCTGCACCCGGCCCGGGCACACGCTGCACGACCCCGGGCTGCCCGAGGGCAAGGTGACGCTGCTGGAGATCCCCGCGCTGGCCATCTCCTCGTCGGAGTGCAGGCAGCGGGTGGAGGAGGGCGAGCCCATCTGGTACCTCGTGCCCGACGGGATCGTGCAGTACATCAACAAGCGCGGGATGTACCGGCCGGTCGAGGACTGAGCGGGCGCAAGCCGGGCGGTTGGAGGTGACCTTCACCTGGCGTCGGTGTGCGTCACGTCGGCGAGCGCGGGCCGTGTCATCCCGGGGGCTGAACGCGGGTTGCGCCACACGTGGGGCGTCGCGGCCGTAACGGGTACCCTCAACATAGGGCATGTTGCCGACACAGGAGGACCGACCCGCATCGTGACCGCATCCGACAGAGCCGTCCAGCTAGTGCAGATCGCCGCAGAGGCCGCGGCCGACAAGCTGGCCGACGACATTCTCGCCTACGACGTCAGCGAGCAGCTCGTCATCACCGACGCGTTCCTGCTCTGCTCCGCAACGAACGATCGCCAGGTCCGCGCCATCGTCGACGAGATCGAAGACCGGCTGCGCACCGAGGCCGACGCCAAGCCGGTGCGCCGCGAGGGCGAGCGCGAAGGCCGCTGGGTGCTCCTCGACTACATCGACATCGTCGTGCACGTCCAGCATGAGGAAGACCGCACCTTCTACGCCCTGGAACGGCTGTGGAAGGACTGCCCGCCCATCGGTCTGCCGGAGAGCGTGACGCAGGCCAACATCCAAAGGGCCCGCACTTGAGCAAGCGGATCGTCTGTCTCAGGCACGGGCAGACGTTGTGGAACGTCGAGCAGCGCTTCCAGGGCCACTCCGACATCCCGCTCGACGAGACCGGCTTCGCTCAGGCCGCCAGGGCGGCGTCGCTGCTCGCCTCGCTGCGACCCACCCTCATCGTCTCCTCGGACCTCCAGCGGGCCAACGACACCGCGCTCGCGCTCGGCCGTGTCGCCGGCCTCGACGTGGCTGTCGACAAGGACTTCCGCGAGCGCGGCGGCGGCCAGTGGGAGGGCCTGACCCGCGAGGAGATCGCCAAGCGCTGGCCCGAGGAGTATGTGGCCTGGGAAGCGCCCGACGGCGAGTCCGTGACGGACGTGGCCGCCCGGGTGGCCGCGGCCATGCGGCGCTGGGCGGCCAAGCTCGACGGCGACGGGCTGCTGGTCGTCGCCTCGCACGGTGCGGCGCTGCGGCTCGGCATCTGCGAGCTGCTCGGGCTCCCGCAGGAGCTGTGGTCGGCCATCGGCGGGGTCGGCAACTGTTCCTGGTCCGTGCTGGAGGAAGGGCGGCGGGGGTGGCGGCTGCTGGAGCACAACGCCGGCACCCTGCCCGAGCCGATCAGCAGCGACGACAGTCCCGACGCCGAAGGGCGTCAGTAGGGGTTCGAGCAGCCCGTACGGCCTGCGCCGTGCGGGCTGTCCGGCCCGATTAGGCGAATCACTTGGATGGCTATATGCTCTCCGAGCGCCGCAAAGAGCTGCACTCCGCGCGGTGACCAGGGGCTATGGCGCAGTTGGTAGCGCGCCTCCATGGCATGGAGGAGGTCTGGGGTTCGAATCCCCATAGCTCCACCTCAGGGCCGTTCTCAGGAAGGCTCTGCGGGAAGTCCGACGAGATCCCGTCCGATCATCTTGATCGGGCGGGATCTCGTCGTTTTCCGGTCTGCTCGTCTCAGTGGGTCACCTGGGCTTCGCCGTCCTGCGGGGAGCGGACCGCCGGCGTACGCGCGATCGCGACGATCCGCTCCAGTGCCGCCGCGTGCCGCTGGAAAGCCTGCCGCCCATCCGGGGTGAGCCGCACGTAGGTGCGTCTCACGGTGGCGGCCCTCCAGGCGCCGCCGGTGCACCTCCGGATCGGAGCAGATCACCTCGATGAGGCGCAGCGCGGCGCCACTGCGGCGGGCCAGGGCCCGCCACTGCTCGCGGGCCTCCTCGGCGTCGTTCACCGCGTCGACGATCACCGGCTGGCCGAGTGCGAGGATCTCGCCGGCGAGCGCCTCCACCACCACGTAGGCCGCCAGGCCCGTCGGCTGGTCGCGGTCGACGCCCGCCCGCCACATCGCGGCCTCGGCCGGGTCGACCGACAGCACCGGCGCGGGGATCCGGCGGCCCAGCTCTGCCGCCACCGCGCTCTTGCCGGCGCCCGGCAGGCCGCTCATCACGATCAGCATGGCCGCGATACTGCCATGCCGATGGACATCCGGCCGTTTCGGTGTTCGCTGGAGGAGGCGTTGTGCCAGGCTGCGGCCTTGACACCGCGCCGGCTTCGGGGCGGAGCCGGCGGCATCCGCACGAGCGAAGGCTGGGAGGAACAGACGTGGAGAACGGGACGGACGAGGCGAGGCTGCACGAGATCGCGCCCGGGGTGTTCGCCTGGGTGCAGCCCGACGGCACCTGGTGGGTCAACAACGCGGGGGCGGTGACCGGCGACGGCGGGACCGTGCTGGTCGACACCTGCGCGACCGAGCGGCGCACCCGCCGGTTCCTGGGCGCCGTCGCCGAGGCGACCGCCGGCGCGCCGGTGCGGATGGCGGTGAACACCCACCAGCACGGCGACCACACCTACGGCAACAGCCTGCTGCCCGACGAGACGGTGATCTTCGGGCACGAGCTGATGCGGGCCGCGCTGCTCGTCGATCCGGTGATCGACGGGTGCCCGCCGTTCTGGGCGCCGGTGCCCGACTGGGGGAACGTGACGCGCCGTACGCCTGCGGTGGTGTTCTCGTCGGAGCTGACCCTCTTCGGCGGGGGGAGGCGGATAGAGCTGCGGCATCCCGGCCATGCCGCGCACACGCCGGGTGACGTGGTGGCGTGGCTGCCGGAGGAACGCGTGCTGTTCGTGGGTGACCTGCTGTTCCACGGGCTCACCCCGCTGGTGATGATGGGGTCGGTGGACGGTGCGCTGAGGTCGCTGGACTGGCTGGCGAGCTTCGAGCCCGAGCACGTCGTGCCGGGCCATGGCCCGCTGGCGGACGCGGCCGCCCTGCCGGGGATCCTGGCGGCTCACGAGCGCTACTACCGGTTCGTTCTCGAGGTCGCGCGGACGGGGCGGCAGCGCGGGCTCACGCCGCTGCAGGCGGCGCAGGACGCCGACCTGGGGGAGTTCGCCGGCTGGGCGGACGCCGAGAGGCTGGTGCTCAACCTGCACAGGGCCTACGCCGAGGCGGAGGGCACCGAGGTGGATCTCATCACCGCCTTCATGGACGCCATGACGTGGAAGGGCGGGCCGCTGCCGACCTCCGTCTGACCAGTGCGCATACCGGTCAACATTCCATACTTACCGGACACGAAAGAAAGTTTCAAGACAGTAACGCGCGAGGAAAATTTCTGCCCGGAACTTATTGACCACAGGGGTTAACTCTCGGAAAGCTGGACGGGAAGCCCAGGTGAAAGGACCGGCGATGGTCACTGTCCGCGCGTTCGCAGCGGGAGACGAGCTCTCCCTCTTAGACGCCTGGAACCGGAGCATGCCAGGCGACCCCACGACCTCCGGGTGGCTGCGCGACTGCGTGCTCCTCGACCCCAACTTCGATCCCGAGGGGCTGCGGGTCGCGGTGGCCGACGGCCGGGTGGTGGGGTGCGCGTACGGCGTGCGAAGGCTGACGCCGCTCGCCCCCGGGACCGATCTGGAGCCGGAAACCGGCTGGATCCCCTTCTTCTTCGTGGCGCCCGAGCAGCGGGGGCGCGGGCTCGGGCGGCGGCTGCTCGGCGAGGCGCTGGACTTCCTGCGCGAGCAGGGCAGGACGACCGTCGACTTCGCCTCCTACACGCCCAACTATGTGCTGCCCGGGGCCGATGCCGAGCTCTATCCCGACGGGTTCAGGCTGCTGAACGGGCTCGGCTTCCGGACCCTCTACTCGCCGGTCGCCATGGACCGCACGCTGGTCGGCTACGTGACGCCCGACGAGGTGCGCAAGCTGCGGAGCGTGCGCGAGAGCGAGGGGTACGCGTTCCGCTCCTCGGCCGACGGCGAGCTGCCCGAGCTCATCCGGTTCGCGGCCGGTGCCTTCAACCCGGACTGGGGCGAGGCGATCAGGCGACACGCGGACCCCAAGCGCATGGTTATCGCGAAAAAAGATCACATAGTGGGGTTCGCGGTTTTCGGGGCTTACCGAGGGATTCCTGAGAGGTTCGGGCCGTTCGGGGTGGACTCGGAGGAGCGCGGCACCGGGCTCGGCAAGATCCTGCTCCACCACACCATGACCATGATGCGCGCCGAGGGGCTGCACTCGTCGTGGTTCCTGTGGACCGGCGAGGCCAGCCCGGCAGGCCACCTCTACGCGAGGGCCGGATACGAGGTCACCAGGCGGTTCCACGTGATGAGGCGGTCGCCATGACCCACGTCCTGGCCATCGGCGCCCACGCGGGCGACCTCGACCTGACCGCGGGCGCCGTGCTCGCCCAGCACGTCCTGCGCGGCGACCGCGCGAGCCTGCTGCACCTCACGCTCGGCGAGCGCGGCCACCCGCGGCTGCCCGTGGCCGACTACGCCGAGCAGAAGCGGCAGGAGGCCGAGACGTTCGCCGAGCGGATCGGCGCGGACGTCAGGTTCCTCGACTACGAGGACGGCCTGCTGCCCGAGGACGAGGACGTCAAGATGCGCGTCGGCGACCTGATCAGGGAGCTGCGGCCTGACGTGATCCTGACGCACTGGGGCGAGTCCATCCACAAGGACCATGCCCGCACCCACCGGATCGTGCAGGACGCGCGCTTCTACGGCGGGCTGAAGACGCTGGCGCGCGAACGGCCGGCGTACTGGGCGGGCGAGCTCTACTACGCGGACAACTGGGAGGACGCCGACGGCTACGTGCCCGACGTGTTCGTCGAGCTGAGCGAGGAGGCGTACGAGATCTGGTCGCAGGCCATCACCGGTTACGCCTACGCCCGAGGGGAGACCTACGGCTTCCCGTACGTCGACTACTACCGCGCGCTGACGATCGTGCGCGGTGCCCCCGCGGGGTTCCGGCGGGCGCAGGCGTTCGCCGCGCCCAGGGGCTCGCGTGATCTGCGCACCAGCTACTTCGGGAAGGCGTCCTAGGTGAGACGAGCACTGGCGGCCGCGGCCGTCCTGGTCCTGGCGATGGCGGGGTGCGCGGGCGGCGGCGCCGGCGAGGGGAAGGGCACGGCGAGCGCGCCGCCCCTGATCATCCACGCGATCGACTCGGGGACGTTCCAGGAGAACTTCAACCCGTTCCACCTCGAAGGCGTGAACTTCGGCACCAGCGGGATGATCTACGAGACGCTGCTGTTCTTCAACAAGCTCAGGCCCGGCGACGTCGCCCCGTGGCTCGCCCTCAAGCACGAGTGGTCCAAGGACGGCAAGTCCCTCACCTTCACCCTGCGCCAGGGGGTGAAGTGGACCGACGGCAAGCCGTTCACCGCCGACGACGTGGCCTACACCTTCGAGGTGCTCAGAAAGCATCCCGAGCTCAACAAGAGCGCCCTGGAGCTGGAGGGCGCCGAGGCGCTCGCGCTGGACAAGGTCCGGGTGGACTTCGCCACGACCTCCTACGCCAAGCTGTTCAACATCGCGGGCAGCACGCCGATCGTGCCCAAGCACCTGTTCGAGAAGCAGGACCCGGTCACCTTCACCAATCCCCAGCCCGTCGGCACCGGGCCGTACAAGCTGTCGTCGTTCAGCTCGCAGCTCTACGAGATGGAGAAGAACCCCGCCTACTGGCAGCCGGGCAAGCCGGAGGTGCCGGCGCTGAAGTTCCCCGCCTACACGGCCAACGGCGTGCAGACGGCGCTGCGGCAGGGAGAGGTCGACTGGGCGGGCGCGTTCGTGCCCGACATCGACAAGATCTACGTGCAGGGCAAGCCGGAGACGAACAAGTACTACTTCCCGGCCGAGGGCGTGGTGACGCTGCTGCCGAACCTGACCCACCCGATCCTGTCCAAGCCGGAGGTGCGCCAGGCCATCAGCCTGGCCATCGACCGGGACAAGATCGTCGAGGTGGCCGAACGGGGCTACACCAAGGTGGCGCACCCGACCGGCATCCCGACGCCGGGCGGGGAGGCGTACCTGCCGCCCGAGCACAAGGACGCCGCCTACAAGGTGGACCTGGCCAAGGCCAAGGAACTGCTCGCGGGCGTCGATCCGGCCAAGCTCAGGTTCACGCTGCTGGTGCCGTCGCCGTTCACCGACTGGGTGAACGCCGCGCAACTCATCAGGGAGGACCTGGCCAAGGTCGGCATCACGGTCGAGACCCGGGGGGTGGCGTTCCAGGACTGGGTGTCGAAGGTGGGCAAGGGCACCTACGACCTGTCGATCAGGGCCACGCCCGCCGGGGCGGCGCCGTACTTCCAGATGCGCTCGCTGCTCTACGGCAAGCTCGCCGCGCCCGTCGGCGAGTCCGCCACCGGCAACTACCAGCGGTGGAAGGACGCCGAGACCGACCGGCTGATCGACGAGTACGCCGCCACCGAGGACGAGGCCGAGCAGCAGCGGGCCACCCAGGAGCTCGGCCGGATCATGGTGGAGAAGCTGCCCGCGCTCCCGCTCTTCTACAGCCCGGCGTGGGCGCAGTACCGCACCGACAAGTATGTCGGGTGGCCCTCCGAGCAGGACCCCTACGCGATGCCGTCGCCCTACACCTCACCCGACGCGGCCGTGGTCCTGCTGCGGCTGAAGCCGGCGTGAGGTTCCTGGCGCGGCGGCTCGGGTTCTACCTGTTGACGGCCTGGGCCGCCGTCACGCTCAACTTCCTCATCCCCCGGCTCATGCCGGGGGATCCGGTGGACCTGCTCGTCGCCCGCCTGAAGGGGAACGTGGACCCGGCCGCCATCGACGCGATGAAGCGGGCGTTCGGGATCAGCGACGCGAGCCTGTGGCAGCAGTACGCCGACTACCTGGGCAACCTGGCACGCGGGGAGCTCGGCAGGTCGATCACGTTCTTCCCGACCGAGGTGTCCACGGTCATCGCCGACAGCCTGCCGTGGACGATCGGACTGGTGGGGGTCGCGACGCTGATCAGCTACGTGATCGGCACCTCGCTCGGGGTGCTGATGGCGTGGAAGCGCGGGACCTGGCTCGACGGCGTGCTGCCCGCCGCCACGTTCATGCACGCGGTGCCGTACTTCTGGGTGGCGCTGGCGCTGGTGTTCGTCTTCGGGGTGACGCTGGAGTGGTTCCCGGTCGGCCGCGCCTACGCGCTGGACGTGGCGCCCGGCCTGACCGGGGAGTTCGCCGCGAGCGTCGCCTATCACGCGGCGCTGCCCGCGATCACCATCGTGCTGGCCTCGATGGCCGACCGGATCCTCGGCATGCGCAACGTCATGGTCACCACGCTCGGCGAGGACTACGTGGTGATGGCCGAGGCGAAGGGACTGACCAGCCGCCGCGTCATGTGGGCCTACGCGGCCCGCAACGCGATCCTGCCGAACATCACCAGCTTCGCCCTCTCGCTCGGCTTCGTGGTCGGGGGCTCGGTGCTGACCGAGATCGTCTTCTCCTATCCGGGCATCGGCTCGATGCTGCTCAAGGGCGTGGAGAACGAGGACTTCCCGCTCATGCAGGGCATCTTCCTGGTCATCTCGCTGGCCGTGCTGGTGGCCAACTTCCTGGCGGACCTGGCCTACGTGATCCTCGACCCCAGGACCCGGCAGGAGGCCCGGTGAAAATCAAGATCGGTGCGGTGATCCTCGCCTTCTTCACGCTGACCGCGATCTTCGGGCCGCTGCTCATCGGCACCGACCCTGCCGCGACCAGCGCGGACGGCCTGCAGGGGCCTTCGGCGGAGCACTGGCTCGGCACCACCCAGACCGGCCAGGACGTCCTCACCCAGCTCGTCCACGGGGCTCGCGTGTCGATGGGCGTCGGCGTGCTGTCGGCGGTGATCGCCACGGTGCTGGCCGTCGCTGTGGGGCTGGTCGGCGGCTACGTCGGCGGCGCGGTGGACGAGGTGCTGTCCGTGCTCACCAACATCTTCCTGGTGCTGCCCGCGCTGCCGCTGATCATCGTGCTGGCGGGTTACCTGCCGCAGCGCGGGGTCGCCTCCGTCGCGGTGGTGATCGCCGTCACCGGGTGGGCGTGGGGCGCGCGCGTGCTGCGCGCCCAGACCCTGTCGGTACGGCGCCGCGACTTCGTGGAGGCGGCCAGGGCCGGCGGGGAGGGGCCGCTCAGGATCGTCTTCTTCGAGATCCTGCCCGTGCTGCTCCCGGTCATCGCCACCAGCTTCCTGGCGACCGTGGTGGCGGCGATCCTGGCCGAGGCCGGGCTGTCCTTCCTCGGCCTGGCCGACCTGTCCACCGTGAGCTGGGGGAGCATGCTCTACTTCGCGCAGAACGGCCAGGCGCTGCTGATCGGGGCGTGGTGGTGGTTCCTCCCGCCCGGCCTGTGCATCGCGCTGATCGGCACCGGGCTGGCCCTGGTGAACTTCGGCATCGACGAGATCGCCAACCCCCGCCTGCGCACGGTCAAGCTCCCGCGCAAGGCCGCCGCCCTCGCAGGAAAGGCGCAGTCGTGAACGTCCTGGAAGTGCGCGGACTCGGTGTGGACTACCTGTCGGCCGGCGGAGCCGTGCACGCCGTCGCCGACGTCTCGCTCGACCTGCGCCGGGGCGAGATCCTCGGCCTCGCGGGAGAGAGCGGCAGCGGCAAGTCCACGCTGGCCAACGCCGTCGCCCGGCTGCTGCGCCCGCCCGCCGTGATCACCTCAGGCTCGGTCGTCTACCACCGCAGGGACGGCTCGGCGGTCGACGTGCTGGGCCTGAAGCCGAAGGAGCTGCGGGCCTTCCGCTGGAAGGAGCTGGCGGTCGTCTTCCAGAGCGCCATGAACTCCCTCAACCCGGTCAGCACCGTCGGCGCCCAGATCGAGGACGTGCTGCGCATCCACGCCCCCGCCATGACCCGCAAGGAGCGCCAGGCCCGCTCGGCCGAGCTGCTGCAGCGCGTCGGCATCAGCGCCGACCGGCGGCGCGCCTACCCGCACGAGCTGTCCGGCGGCATGCGGCAGCGGGCCGCCATCGCCATCGCGCTCGCGCTCAACCCCGAGGTCGTCATCATGGACGAGCCGACCACCGCGCTCGACGTGGTGGTGCAGCGCGACATCCTGCTCGAGATCAGCGCCCTGCGCGAGGAGTACGGCTTCGCCGTCGTCTTCATCACCCACGACCTGTCGCTGCTCATGGAGATCTCCGACCGGATCGCGGTGATGTACGCGGGCCGGGTGGTGGAGACCGGCACGGCCAGGGCGCTGCACAAGGCGCCCCGGCACCCCTACACGCTCGGGCTGCTGCGCTCCTTCCCGCGCCTGCACGGGCCGCGCGAGGAGCTGCTCGGCATCCCCGGCACACCCCCCGACCTGCGGGCGCCGCCTTCCGGCTGCGCCTTCCATCCCCGCTGCCGGTACGCCTTCGCCGACTGCTCCAGCCGTGGCCCCGAGCTGCGGCCCGGGCCCGATGGCGAGGTGGCGTGCCTGCTCAACGACGGCACCGGGGCGGACACCGTACAGGAGGCGTCGTGAGCGGAGAGATCGTCCTGCAGGGGCGGAACCTCACCAAGCACTTCATCGCGGCGCGCGGCGGGCGGTGGGGCAGGCGGCCGCCGGTGCGGGCGGTGGAGGAGGTGTCGCTGGCCCTGCGGGCCGGCCGGGTGAGCGCGCTGGTGGGGGAGAGCGGCTGCGGGAAGAGCACGGTCGCGCGGCTGCTCGCCCAGGTCTACCCGGCCACCTCCGGCGAGGTGCTGCTGCGGGGCGAGGCCGTGCGGGCGCACCGCGGGGCCGCGTTCCGTGACTACCGGCGGCAGGTGCAGCTGATCTTCCAGGATCCGTTCGCCTCGCTGAACCCGTTCCACCGGGTCCGCTATCACCTGGCCAGGCCGTTGCGCGTGCACGGGCACGCGCGCTCCGACGCGCACGAGCGGGAGCTGGTCGCCGAACTGCTGGAGCGGGTCAGCCTGACACCGGTCGAGCAGTTCATGGACAAGCTGCCGCACGAGCTGTCGGGCGGTCAGCGCCAGCGGGTCGCGATCGCCCGCGCGCTGGCGGTGCGGCCGATCGCGCTGATCGCCGACGAGCCGGTCTCCATGCTGGACGTGTCGATCCGGCTCGGGGTGCTGCGGCTGCTGGAGAAGCTGGCCGACGAGAGCGGGATGGCGCTGCTGTACATCACGCACGACATCGCCGGCGCCCGATACTTCGCCGAGGACATCACGGTCATGTACGCCGGGCGGCTGATCGAGAGCGGGCCCAGCGAGGCGCTCACCCAGTCGCCCCGCCACCCCTACACGCGGCTCCTGGTGGAGTCGGCGCCCGACCCCGACCGGGTGACGCCCAGAGAGGCGAAGCGGCACGGCGAGCCGCCGAGTCTCGTCGATCCGCCCGGCGGCTGCCGGTTCCATCCCCGGTGCCCGGTGGCGCTGCCGGCCTGCTCGACGCGGGTGCCCGGCCGCACCGAGCTGGGCGACGGGCGCTGGACCCACTGCTGGCAGGCCGAGCGGGAGGCCGGAGGCGCCGTCCCGGCCGGCGGGACGACCGCTCAGTGACCATCGCGGCTCGCCGTCAAGCCCGCCGGTAGAGCCGCACGAGCCGTTCGGCGCTGCCGGCCACGCGCTCGCGCAGCTCGGCCGGGGAGATCACCTCGGCGTCGGCGCCCAGCCTGAGGAACTCGCCCTCCGCGTGGTCGATCGACTCGATGGGCACCGTCACCCGCGTCCAGCCCTCCTCGTCGGGCGGCTCCGCGCTCTGCCGGGCCGCGCTGACCATGCCGGGTGTCATGAGGTCGGCCAGGCGTTCCAGCCCGCGTGGTGACAGCCGCGCCACCGCCTCGCCCCGCCGCAGCCTGGCCTCGAACTCCTCCAGGTAGGACCGCCAGTAGGCCGCCAGGTCGAAACCGGCCGGCCTGGCGAAGCTCTCGGGCAGCGGGTGCAGGTCGAGGATCTGCGACACCCGGTACGTGCGCACGTCCTCGCCGCAGCGGGCCACCAGATACCACCGCCCGGCCTTGACGACCAGCCCGTACGGCTCCAGCCGGCGCTCCACCTCCTGGGGCGCCTTCCAGCGGCGGTAGCGGACCTGGAGCCGGTGCTCGTTCCACACGGCGTCGGCCACGGCGGGCAGGTGGGTGACCGGCTCGGGGTCCCGGTACCACGTGGGGGCGTCGAGGTGGAAGCGCTCCTGAATCCGACCGGCCCGGTCGCGCAGCTCGACGGGCAGCGCGGCCATCAGCTTGAGCTGCGCCGCCGTCACCACCGCGCCCAGTCCCAGCTCGGCCGCGGGCCCCGGCAGCCCCGCCAGGAACAGCGACTCCGCCTCGTCGGTGGTCAGCCCGGTCAGCCTGGTCCGGTAGCCGTCGAGCAGCCGGTAGCCGCCCCGGTGGCCGGCGTCGCCGTAGAGCGGGATCCCGGCGGAGTGCAGCGACTCCACGTCCCGGTAGATGGTCCGCACCGAGACCTCCAGCCGATCGGCCAGCTCCTGGGCGGTCATCCGGCCACGCGTCTGCAGGAGCAGCAGGATCGAAACGAGGCGAGAAGCGCGCATTCCGCTGACACTACCTGTCAGTGAACCTGCCCTACATTCCTCGCATGAACGACTTCGACTTCCTCGCAGGCACCTGGAACGTGACCAACCGCAGGCTGAGCAAGGCTCTGGTCGGCAGCGACGACTGGGAGGAGTTCCCCGGCCGGACCGTCGCCACCCGGCACTTCGACGGCGCGGCGAGCTTCGACGAGATCGCCTTCCCCACCAAGGGGTTCTACGGCCTGACCGTGCGCATCTTCAACCCCGAGACGCGGCAGTGGTCCATCTACTGGTCCAGCAGCGCCAGGGGCGTGCTCGACCTGCCGCCCATGGTGGGCGCCTTCGACGGCGACCGGGGAGAGTTCTACGCAGACGACTCCTACGAGGGCACGCCGGTGCGCTGCCGCTTCATCTGGACCGTGCACGGCGAGGACTCCGCCCGCTGGGAGCAGGCCTTCTCGGTGGACGGGGAGCAGACCTGGGAGACCAACTGGACCATGGACCTCACCAGGGCGTGAACTCGCCGCCCGCCCACAGCACCACGCCCACGGCCAGCGCCGTCACCAGCAGCGCGATCCCGCCCACGAGGATCACCCACCACCAGCCCGACCTGGCGGGCGCGGCCTCGTAGGCGGGCACGTCGGGGAGCATGTCCGGGGTGTACGGCAGGCGTTGCGTGGAGGAGGCGCCCTCGGGAGGCGGGGGCGCCGGCTGCGGGGCCGGACGGGGCCGGCGATGCCAGATGGTCTGATCCGGGTCGGGCTGCTCTCGGTTCATGAGCCCCTCAAACGCGCAGCAGTACGGATTTTGCCTTTATCTTCCAACACTGTCACATTTCCTGCCGGTGTCTCGTCCTGTCGCCATGACATGCGTACTGGTGACAGGCGGAAGCGGGCGGCTCGGACGTGCCGTGGTGGACAGGTTCGCCGCCGGTGGGCTGGAGGTACGGGCGACCAGCCGCCGGCTCCGCGAGGGGACGGACGGCGTGCGGTGGGTCGTCGCGGACCTGTCCACCGGCCGGGGCGTGGCCGAGGCCGTGGCCGGGGTGGACGTGATCGTGCACCTGGCCTCCGCGCCGTACAAGGGCCGCTACACGCGCCGGGTGGAACTCGACGGCACCACGGCGCTGCTGGCGGCGGCCCGCGCGGCGGGGGTGGGGCATGTGCTCTACATCTCGATCGTGGGTGTGGACCGGGTGCCGCTGGGCTACTACCGGACCAAGCTGCGCGGCGAGGGACTGGTCCGGGCGGGCGGCGTGCCGTGGACGGTGGTGCGGGTGACGCAGTTTCACGAGTTCGTCGCGTTGGCGTTCGCCGGCCCGGCCAGGTTCGGCGCGCTGGTCGCCGATCCGGGGATCCCCGCCCAGCCGGTGGACGTGCGCGACGTGGCAGCGCACCTGCTCTCCCTGGTCAGCCGGGGGGCCCGGGGAGGCGGTGGAGGAGTATGGAGGGCCGGAGGTGCTGTCCATGGCCGAGGCCGCCGGGCAGTGGCTGCGTGCCCGCGGGGTGCGCCGCCCGGTGCTGCGGCTGCGGGTGCCCGGCAGGCTCGGCCGCGCCTTCCGGGCCGGGCACCTCACCACCGCGGCGCGTCCCGCCGGGGAGATCACCTGGCGGGACTATCTCTCAGGTCAGCCCTGACCGCTGCCGGGCTGCTGCCAGCCGGGCTGCGGACCAGGCGGCTGCTGCCACCCCGGCTGCTGCCACCCCTGGGGCTGTGGCGGCTGGGGAGGCGGAGGCGGCGTGCGGCGGGCGACCACGGCCCAGATCAGCAGGCCGACGCCGATCGCGGTGAAGAGGAAGCCGAGCAGGGACTCGAGCATGAAGACGGTGTCCATGAGCGCCGGCCCGACCGATTCGATGACCAGCTCGAACGTCAGGACCTGGACGAGCCGGAGGATCGCCTCCAGCAACAGCAGGAGGAAGCCCGCCATCCCGATGGTCGCCGCGCGTCCATGCTGACGCCTGGCCATCCCTGACACCACGACACCGACGAAGAGCAGCACGCACAGCAGACCTGTGGTGAGGATGTTGACGAGGTTCGCCAGCGAGTTGGACATGCGACAGGTCTCCAGCCGTTAGAGGGCGTGGCGCTGACGTTACGGGCTGGGGCGGGATTGATCCACTGCGCGGCTGATCGAATTCAGGTCCAGCCCGCCCTGGTAGCGCACGCCGTTGATGAAGAGCGTGGGAGTGCCGCGCACCCCGCTCGCGCGGCCGGACGCCTCGTCGCGGGCGATCCTTTCGGTGCGTCCGCGCAGGTCCGACCACAGGTCCACGTCGAGTTCGGCCGCGTAACGGGCGAGGTCCTCGTCGGTGAGGAAGCGCTGGTTGTCGAAGAGGGTGTCGTGCATCTCCCAGAACCGGCCGGCCTCGGCCGCGGCCTGCGCGGCCAGCGCGGCGGGCATGGCGCGCGGGTGCAGCGTGCGCAGCGGGAAGTGCCTGAAGACGACCCGCAGGTCCTTGTGGCGCTGGAGCAGTGTCTGCAGGACGGGGTGGAGCCGGCCGCAGTAGGGGCATTCGAAGTCCCCGTACTCCACGATGGTGACGGCCGCCTTCTTCGGCCCGCGCACGAGGTCGTCCGGTCCGACGGGCTCGCTCAGCAGCAAGGGCAGCACCTCCTCAGGCTCGGCCTCGGGCGGGGCGCAGACGCCGCCACGGTCCCACGCCAGCCGGAAGATGAGCGAGCCGAGCAGCGCCGCCAGCAGTGATCCGGCCAGAATGCCGATCTTGGCCTCGCTGTGCAGGCGCGGGTCCTCGAACGCCAGGTCCACGATGAACAGCGCGACCGTGAACCCGATGCCGGACACCGCCGCGCCGCCCAGGAGCTGGCCCCACACCAGGTTGCCGGGCAGCACCCCCCAGTTGAGCCTCAGCGGCAGCCAGGTGCCGATCGTGATGCCGACGATCTTGCCGAGCAGCAGGCCGAGCGCCACGCCGATGGCGATGGGAGAGGTGGCGGCGGCGCGCAGCGTCTCCGCGTCCAGGCGGACTCCGGCGTTGGCCAGCGCGAACAGCGGCACGATCACGTAGCTGCTCCACGGGTGGAGCCGGAGCTGCAGCCGCTCGTTGACGGAGACGGCCATCCGCACCAGCCGGGTTGCCTGTGCGGCGGCCTGCGGGCTGGGAGCGCTGGTGAGCTCCTGCATGGCCTCCCCGGCGCGCAGCAGCTTCTGGTCGCTGGGCGCGTAGACGAACACCAGGACGCCCAGCGCGATGCCCACCAGGGTCGGATGCACGCCGCTCTCCAGCGTGGCCACCCACAGCCCGAACCCGAGCACGATGTACGCGGGCGCCCGCCAGAGCTTCAGCCACCGCAGCGTCACGATCGCCGCCAGCAGTGCGACGGCGGAGATCAGTGAGGGGATCGACAGGCTCTCCGTGTAGAAGATCGCGATGATCGCGATGGCCAGGATGTCGTCCACGATGGCCAGGGTGAGCAGGAACGCCCGGAGCGGCTCGGGGCAGCGCGCACCCACCACGGCCAGCAGTCCGAGCACGAACGCGGTGTCGGTGGCGATCGGCACGCCCCAGCCGACGGCGCCGGGCCCGCCCGCGTTGAAGGCCAGATAGACGGCCGCGGGGACGACCATCCCGCCGAATGCCGCGACGGCGGGCACGGCGATGAGCCGCCGGTCACGCAGCTGGCCCAGCCGCACCTCGTAGGAGATCTCCAGCCCGATGACGAAGAAGAAGATCGTCATCAGCCCGTCGTTGACCCAGTGGCGCAGGTCGAGGGAGAAGGTCGCGTCCCCGAAGGACAGCCCCATGTCGATGTGCCAGAAGGCCTCGTAGGTCTCGCCCCAGGGCGAGTTCGCCCACAGCAACGCCAGGAGCGTGGCGGCGAGGAGCACCGTGGTGCTGCCTGCCTCGTTTCTGAAGAAAGCCCGCAGCATGCCCTGTTTCCCCCTTAGTGCCCGATCTTAGATGGGGCTCTCAACGGGGGAGCAGGCGCTTCCTACTTAGGTGAGGCTCGGCGTGAACGTCGTCTCCCCGGCCAGGCCCACCGAGAGCGAGGGGGGTTTCTGGGAGGTGTTGAGCTGGGAGAACGCCGACAAGTACGACGCGGACGTCATCCTGGTCGACGCGCGCGCCCAGTCCATGAAGGTGTCGGAGATGGCGAAGAAGCCGACCTGGGGCGAGCTGAGCCCTCAGACGGTCCGGATATATGGGTCTATTCAGGATGCTGTGCGCTCGTTACGTTCCAACCGCGCACATCGGGATCGACCCCATCTCCTGACTCTCGCGGAGGAGCCACATGCGCTTCCACCTCCCCAAGGGCATGGCCCGCGCCGCAACCCTGGCAGTGGTCCTCGCCCTCCCGCTCACCCTGGTGCTGACGGCGCCCGCGGCCTCGGCGGCACCCCCGGACATTCCCCTCGCGAACGTCAAGGCCCATCTCAGCCAGTTACAGTCGATCGCCACCAGCAACGGCGGCTCCAGAGCACACGGCCGGCCCGGCTATCTGGCCTCCGCCAACTACGTCAAAGGCCTGCTCGACGCGGCCGGCTACACCACCACCCTGCAGTCGTTCGTCTACAACGGCGCCACCGGCTACAACGTGATCGCCGACTGGCCGGGCGGCGACCCGGACGACATCCTGATGACCGGCGCCCACCTCGACAGCGTCACAGCGGGGCCGGGCATCAACGACAACGGCTCGGGGTCGGCGGCCATCCTGGAGGTGGCGCTGGAGGTGTCACGGCAGGCGCTGCAGCCCGCCAAGCACCTGCGCTTCGCCTGGTGGGGCGCTGAGGAGCTGGGCCTGCGCGGCTCGCAGTTCTACGTCAACAACCTGCCCGCCGCCGAGCGCGCCAGGATCAAGGCGTATCTGAACTTCGACATGGTGGGCTCGCCCAACGCCGGCTACTTCCTCTATGACGGGGACAACTCCGACGGCGTGGGATCGGGACCCGGCCCCGCCGGCTCGGCACAGCTCGAGCAGACCCTGGCGAGCTACTTCACCTCCATCGGCGTCCCCACCCGGGGCACCGACTTCGACGGCCGTTCCGACTACGGCCCGTTCATCAGCGCGGGAATCCCGGCGGGCGGCACGTTCACCGGGGCGGAGGGCGTCAAGACCAGCGCCCAGGCGCAACTGTGGGGCGGCACCGCGGGCCAGGCGTTCGACCCCTGCTATCACCGCTCGTGCGACACGACCTCGAACATCAACGACACGGCGCTGGACCGCAACACCGACGCGATCGCGCACGCCGTCTGGACGCTCGGCACCGCGGTGCCGCCCGCCACCGTCTGGTCGGACACCTTCGAGAGCGCGAGCGGCTGGACGGTGAACCCGAACGGCGGCGACACCGCGACCACCGGCCAGTGGGAGCGCGGCGACCCCCAGGCCACCACCTCCAGTGGCGCCAAGCAGCTCGGCACCACCCTGAGCGGCGTCAACGGCCTGGTCACCGGCCGCCTCGCGGGCTCCAGCGCCGGAGCCGGCGACCTCGACGGCGGCGTGACCTCCATCCAGTCACCGGCGATCACCCTGCCGGCGGACGGCGTGCTGAACCTGTCGCTGGGGTGGTATCTCGCGCACGGCAGCAACTCCTCCAGCGCCGACTTCTTCCGGGTGAAGGTCGTGGGGAGCACCACCGCCACGGTGTTCCAGCGGCTCGGGGCGGCCGTGGACCGTGACGCCGTGTGGGGCACGGTCAGCGCCGACATCTCCGCGTTCGCCGGGCAGAGCGTGCGGATCCTCGTCGAGGCGGCCGACGCCTCGACGGCGAGCCTGGTGGAGGCCGGGGTGGACGACGTCAGGATCACGCGTCAGTGATCCGCTCCCGGCGGCCGTCCCCGCCGGTGGCGGGGACGGCCGCCGGGGCGCGCGGGAGAGCGGGTTCCCGCGCGCCCGACGGTCACAGCGCGCGCAGGTAGGCCAGCGACGGCATGAAGAAGTACTCGCCACCCTTCATGGTGACGGTCTGGGCCACCTGCCTGTGCGGCGGCGACATCCCGGGCTTGCCCCACACCTTGGGGAAGACGACCTTGATCTCCCGGTCCCCCTGGCCGATGACCGGGTCGTGGCCGGTGGACGGGGCCTCGAAGTCGGGGGCGTTCGCCCAGCTCTGCTGCGTGAACTCGAACTGGCTGATCAGACTGCTGTTGAACGCCATGAACAGCAGGCCCACCTCGCCGCTGGGCCGCGCCTCGGGCGGGGAGTCGTCCCACGGGTCGTCGCTTCGCCGCCCGTAGGTCTGGCCGCGCCTGGCCATGAGCACGTCGCGGCCGAACGAGCGCGGGTTGGTCTTCCTGATGTGGCCGCTGAACGGGCACTTGCTGCCCTCGTCGGCTTCGAAGGTGAAGTCGTTGACGACCGTGCCGCCGCCCGCCTTCGCCTTGAGCGTCACGGGCGTGCCGTCCTTGAACCGGCCGACGAGCAGAGCGCCCGCGCGGTCGCGGTCACCGTCGGCCAGGCCCAGGCTGTCGGCCAGGTTCTGCTCGATCTCCTTGAAGGCGCGGACGTTCTGCTCCAGCTTGCGGAAGACGAAGTAGCTGCCGAAGTGGCGATCGGGGTCCGGCGCCAGCGGGTCGGCGACCAGGACGTTGCTCAGCGGGAACGCCGGGTTCCAGTGCTTCTTGGGCTCCTTGTCCACCTCGTCCTTGACGAACAGCGGCTGGCTGCGGCCGTCGACGTAGCCGAAGTGCTCGATGCCGTCGCCCGCGGGGTTGCGCATGCCCTGCCCGGTCTCCTCGCCCAGCACCCTGGCACTGCCGGGCAGGTCGCGCAGGAACTCCTTGCGCAGCGCCTCGACCGGCTCCCGCTCGGAGTCACCGATAAGGATCACGGCGTGGATCTCCCGCTGGTAGCACCTGTCCCACTCCTCAACCGGCGGGTCGCTCACTTCGCCGATGCGGCGCTTCATGCCGTCGCGGAACACCAGGTCGCCGAACTTGCGCATGTCGTCGACCGAGTGGCCGAGGTCGCGGTATCCGGCTTTGCTGATGCCGATGCCCACATACGGCGTGCCGCGGCGGCGGGCATTGGCGAAGTCGCGCACCTCTTGGAGGTGCCGGAGGGCCGATTTCATCTTCGTGTCGGCGATCTTCCTGAGATACCGCCTGCCCTCGGCGACATCATTGAAGCGGACGAACAGCACGGAAAGATACTCGCGAACGTGCGCCCTGAGGATGTTGGGCTGCAGGTTGTCGAGCATTTTCTTGGTGTCCGCGTCGAGCGTGGCCGAATCCCAGGCCAGGGGTCGTTCGTTGGTCAGGTCGACTGGCATTGCCGAGTGTCCTCTCCCCGTTGCGTCGATGATCGTCCGGGCCCCCGGTCACGCCTATGAGCGGATGACAAATGCCCAAAGTTCCCACGTAATTAGGCGCGTCCAACTTGTATGACTGCAAATAAGACGCGATGGTTTCCGGAATAAGGACTTTTCGATTTCCCGATCGCCTCTGGTCCGCCTCGCGGGCGCGGCAGCCCGGGCCCCTTCTTCTGGTGAGACGCGCGCTCTCTACTGCCGGCGGCGTACCCGGGCCACCGACTCAGGGATGATTCGCCGTGCCGCGCGGGGTGTCACCGTGAGGGCATGGACGTGTTGCGCAAAGCCCTGGGAGTCGCCTGCCTGGTCTACGGGCTCATCTTCCTGGTGGCGGCGCTGACGCATGCCGGCATCGCGCTCGCGCCGCTGGCCGAGCCGGTGATCGCGCCGGCCGCGATCGTGGAGACGGTGTGCGGGGCGGCGGTGCTCGCAGGCGGCTACGGCGCGCTCGCCGGATGGGCGCGGGCCTGGGACGGGTTGATCTACGCGCAGGCGGTCGCGCTGGCCGGGGTGCTGCTCGGGATCCTCGCGCTCGCGCTGGGCGGGGCCGCGGCCACACCTCTGCACACCTGGTACCACCGCACCATCGCGACGCTGCTCGCGCTCGGCCTCGGCGGCGCCTTCTACGTCTCCAGGGTGCGCAGGTAGGCGGCGGCGGCGTCGACGTGGTCCTCGGTGAAGACGCGGATGCCGTCGCCCTCCAGCAGCGCGGTGGTGACGCCCTGGCCGGGAGCGCGGCGCCCGGTGAACGTCCCGTCGTAGATCGCCAGCGCCCCGCACGACGGGCTGCCCTCCTTCAGCACGGCCAGCCGCGCGCCGCAGGCACGGGCGGCCGCCAGCGCGGCCCGCGCGCCCGCCAGGAACTCGGCCGTGACGTCCGACCCGTCGGCGGCCATCACCCTGGCCGCCCCGGCCAGCACGGCGGCCCCGCCCGCCCCGCCCTCGATCTCGGCCGCGGGCCTCGGGATCGCCAGCCCGCCCGCCACCTCGGGGCAGAAGGGCACCAGCCGTCCCTCCCGCAGCCAGGCGGCGAGCCGCTCGTCGGAGCTGGTCTTGGCGCCGCCGTCGTAGCGCACCCGACGGCCCATCAGGCACGCGCTGACGAGGATCCTCTCCACGCCTTCGATCCTACGAGCCGATCCTACGAGCGCGGCCGGGACCAGCGAGCCGTCGGCCGGGCCCGCACGGGTGCCGGACGGAATCGAGGGCGACCTGTCCGGGCGATAGCCTTTTCCCCGATGAACACCACCGTCGCCACGATCGTCATCGCCGGCTCGCTGCTGCTCGCGCTGGCGAGCCTGATCACCGCGATCCGGGACCGGTCCATGGGCATGGTCCTGCTCGTCGCGTTCGCCGTGCTGGAGGTGGCGATCCTGGTTCAGGCCGGGCTGGTGGTCGCGGCGGTGATCGGCGGGCAGGAGCCGGCCGGCGGCCGGGCCACCCTCTTCGGCTACCTCGGTGGCACGGCGGTCATCCCGCCCGCGGGTGTCTTCCTCGCGCTGGCCGAGCGGAGCCGGTGGGGGCCGGCCATCCTGGTCGTGGCCGCCTTCGCGGTCGCCGTGATGACGGGCCGCCTGCTGCAGATCTGGCAGGGCGCCGGATGAGCGACACCGCACTCGGCAAGGGGCCCGGCCGCGCGCTCGTCGGCGTCTACGGACTGTTCGCGCTGGCCGCCGGGGCGCGCGCCACCGTGCAGATCCTGACCAGGTTCGGCGAGGCGCCGCTGGCCTACTCGCTGTCGGCGTTCGCCGCCCTCGTCTACGTCCTGCTCACCGTCGCCCTGGTGCGCGGAGCGCGCAGGCTCGCGCTCGTGGCGCTGGGCATCGAGCTGGCCGGGGTGCTCGTGATCGGTACGGTCAGCGTGCTCGACCCGGCGGCCTTTCCCGACGACACCGTCTGGTCGGGCTACGGCCGGGGCTACCTGTACATTCCGCTGGTGCTGCCCCTCGTGGGCCTCTACTGGCTGTGGCGCCGACGTTAACGGCGCGCGCGCCGGGGCAGCAACGAATCTCATGAGTACGATCGAACACTCCGTAGACGTCAATGTTCCGGTCAGGGTCGCGTACAACCAGTGGACCCAGTTCGAGAGCTTCCCCGAGTTCATGGAGGGCGTCGAATCCATCAAACAGGTCACCGACACGCGCACGCACTGGATCACCGAGATCGCGGGCGTGAAGCGCGAGTTCGAGGCCGAGATCACGGAGCAGCACCCGGACGAGCGCATCGCCTGGCGGTCGATCGACAAGCCGCACCAGGCCGGTGTGGTCACCTTCCACCACATCAACCCCGAGACGACCAGGGTCACGCTCCAGATGGAGTACGACCCCGAGGGGTTCGTCGAGAAGGCCGGCGACTGGCTGCAGATCGTCAAGCTGCGCATCAGGAACGACATGGAACGCTTCAAGTCGTTCATCGAGTCCCGGGGCAGCGAGACCGGCGGCTGGCGGGGTGACGTGCCCGGCGCGCACCAGCCCGGCTCCGGCCTCGGCGTCAGTGACGACCCCGTGCCGCCCGGCACGATCGGCGGCACCGGATTCCCTCAGGAGGGGACGCTCCCGCCTCCCGGCCCCGTGCCCCCGCGCAACGACCCGCCCCAGGGGCCGCGACCGGTCCTGTAAGGCCACTCAGGAGCCCCCGGCACTGCCGGGGGCTTCGTCATGTCCAGGGAATATATGTACCTTTTTGGACTGTTAGGATGGCGATTCATCCCATGACTTGATGAGTGGAGGACTGGTCCCGGCATGAGTGTGATCGCCCCGGAGTCAAGAGGCAGCACGAACTCTCTCGCCTGGCTCCTCGTGCTCGGCATCGTCCTCGCGGCGCTCAACCTTCGCACCGCCGTGACCAGCGTCGGCCCCCTGCTCGACCAGCTCTCCAGCGCGCTCGGCATGACCAGCGTCGGGACCGGCCTGCTCACCACGCTACCGGTGCTGGCCTTCGCCACGGTCGGCGCGGTGACGCCCACGCTGGCCCGCCGCGTCGGCGAGCACCGGCTGCTGCTGCTCGCCCTCGTCACGCTCGGCGCCGGCATGCTGGTCAGGTCGCTTGCCGGCTCCGCGCCGCTGTTCCTGGTCAGCAGTGCCGTCGCGCTGTCGGGCGGCGCCGTCGGCAACGTGCTGATCCCCTCGCTGATCAAGCGCCACTTCCCGGCCCGAACCGGGATCATGACCACCGTCTACACCACCGCGCTGGCCGTCGGCACCATGCTCGCCGCCGCGGCCACCGTGCCGATCGAGCGCGCGTCGGGCGACTGGCACATCGCGCTCGGGGTCTGGGCGGCCCTGGCCGCCGTCGCCGCCATTCCGTGGCTTGCGCTGCTGCGCAGTGAGCCGGAGCGGCGCGCCGGGCAGGGGGACGCGGGCATCCGCCGGCTTGCCAGAAGCAAGCTGGCCTGGACGGTCGCGATCTACTTCGGCACCCAGTCCATGATCGCCTACATCATGTTCGGCTGGCTCGCCACCATCCTCACCGACGGCGGCTACACCACCGACCAGGCCGGGGTGATCCTCGGCGCGTTCACCGCGCTGAACATCCCCGTCTCCATCCTGGTGCCGGTCATCGCCGCGCGCTTCCGCGACCAGAGACCCGTCGTGGTCGGTCTCGTCATCGCCTACGCCATCGGCTTCGCCGGTCTCTGGGCCGCGCCCGCCTCGACCGCGCCGGTCTGGGTGGTGTTCGTGGCGATCGGGATGGGCTCCTTCCCGCTGGCGCTCACCATGCTCGCGCTGCGCACCCGCACGCCCGAGTCGACCGGCGCGCTGTCCGCCTTCGGGCAGAGCGCCGGCTACCTCATCGCCGGCGCCGGACCGCTCCTGGTGGGCGTGCTCCACGAGACGAGCGGCGGCTGGGCGCTGCCGTACACGCTGATCTTCGGAGTGCTCGTCGTGCAGCTCCTGACCGGCCTTTACGCGGGACGCAACCGCTACCTGGAGGACGAGCGGGAAGCACTTCTGCCAGGATGACGCTGTGAATTCGACAGTTGTCACCTTCCCTAACGGTCATGTCAGTGGCCGTTCACAGATCGTCGGGGCCGTGCCGTCGGGGGAGCGGCACGGCCTCGTCGTCACCGAGACCCCGTTCCACCCGCTCGACCACACCTGGCCCGACCAGCCCGCCGACCGCGGCGCCATCGGCGGCCTGCCCGTCCTCGACTGCGTGACGGGCGCGCGGTCCGCCGACGGCGAGATCTTCCTGGGGACCGACATTCCGGTACGGCGCGGCGCCGACGGCTGGGACTGGCTGGTCGTGCACGTGACCGGCAGCCCGCTGCCCGTCGGCGCCGAGGTGGAGCTGGAGGTCGACGCCCCCTACCGGGCTGCGCTGTCGGCCGGTCACACCGCCTGCCACCTGGCCGCCCTCGCGCTCAACGCCGCCCTGGCCGGCCGGTGGCGCAAGCAGGTGACGCTCGACGGCCTCGGGCACCCCGACTTCGACCAGAGCGCGATCACCTCCTCGCGGATCACTCCGAATGCCAGCCTGGACGAGTACCGGCTCGGCAAGTCGCTGCGCAAGAAGGGCTTCGCGGCCGAGGGGCTGGACGTCGCCGAGGTCGCGCGCGAGGTCGACGAGCGGCTGAAAACGTGGGTCACGGGCGGCGCCCCGGTCCGGCTCGACGTGCCGGGGCCGGAGCTCACCGCCCGCCGCACCTGGCACTGCGCCCTGCCGGACGCCGAGGTGTCGATCCCGTGCGGCGGCACCCATGTCCGTGACGCCGCCGAGCTGGGCCAGGTCACGGTCGAGCTCACCCTGGCCGATCAGGCGCTCACCATGCGCACCACGGTGACCCGCTAGGGCCGGGCGGTCGGATCACCGCTGCTACCAGAAGGCGCTCGCCTGACGCGCACGTCAGCACGTGTACGTCAGCACGTGTTGACAAGCACACGCTTGTCAGCACATGCTGACGCCATGAGAGTCACCGAACTCGCCGAGGCGGCCGCCGACCGCGACCCGGGCGCCGGCCTGGCCGCCGTCGCCGCGCTGCGGGCCCTGCTGGAGGAGCTCGAAGCCATGCACGTGTCCAACGCCAGAGCTCAGGGCTGGTCCTGGGAACAGGTGGCAGACGCCCTCGGCGTCAAGCGGCAGTCCGCCCATCGCAAGCACGCCCGCCGGATCGGGAGGTAGCAGGGTGCTCACCAGATTCACCGGCGCCGCCCGCCGGGCCATGGTCAGGGCGGGGACGCTCGCCCTCGACGCGGGCCGCCCCACGCTCGACACCGGCCTGCTCCTGCTGGCCCTGGCCGAGACGCGGCCCTTCGTCCTCGGCACCTTCACCGCCACCCCCGAGGCGGTGCGCGAGCACGTCGACACCGGCGACGCCCGCGGGCTGCTGGCCACGCTCGGCATCGACCTGGACGAGGTGCGCCGCCGCACGCGCGGGGGCGCCGACGACCCGGCACGGTGGCGGCTCGCCCGCACCCCCTTCAAACCGCTGCGGGTCGTGCTGTACGGCCCGCTCGGCGAGGTCCCGCTGGCCATGCACGCCAGGAAGGCGGTCGAGGTGGCGATGTGGCGGCCCGGGCCCGTGACGGGGGAGCGCCTGCTCTGGGGCCTCCTCGCGGACGGCTCGAACGGCGCCGGGCGCATCCTCCGCGCCGTCGGCGTCGAGGTGCCGGCGCTCGTCGAAGAGGCGGGCATCCCCACGCGCCGGCGGCGTTGTACAGCCTGAAGCCGCG
>NZ_JBAHWD010000052.1:0-41954 GCF_037044575.1 Nonomuraea sp. LPB2021202275-12-8
AGGAGAGGGGTGGCTGTACTGCTGATGTACGTGCCCTGACCTGCCTGAATGCCTCGCGCCGCTTGCATGATCTGAAAGATCATCCCGCGAATGTCCCAACATCCAACGAGGCTGGCTTTTGTTCGCACCTGGATGTAGTCGAACCTGCCGATCGTCACGCGGCCCGGTCTCGGTGGCAGAGCAAAGATCACGTCCTCCCAGGGTACGCAATTGTTGGCCCGCCCGCAGAACGCCCCCAGGCCCGTTGATAATCCGGCCAAGCTACGCCGATCCTGGACATTTAGCGAAATAGGGCAAATAAATAAGGTTTGATTGCTATCTGGATCACATTTTCGTTAATCATCTATTCGAGGACTAGCGAACGGGCGGCAGGGCGGATTAGCGTCGGCTCATGGCGATGCCCGACGAACACCCCCTTCCCGTGATTCAGCCAGAATGGCTTCGACCGTATTTCTCGATCATCGTTCTTCGGAACACGGCTAGGGATAAGAAGCGAGCGATATCGCAGCTCATTGATTTCCTTAAGGTTCCAGTTCAACGTTCAGGCAAGGAGCCGCCTGTTATTGTCGCCGACGGTATAGCGGCAGTGGACGACGCCATGCCCTACCGTGTGAACGGTTTCATTTATCGGCAGGATTCCCGGCCGAGTTGGGCGAATGACCACACCGGATTCGTTGACACCCGGCATTCGCTTGCTCTTGCGCTCACGTACAAGGAATTCGTCGCAGTTTACTGCGATAACCATCTCAAGGGTCGGCTGCAGCGGTGGCTTACTCGCCCGCCGATCCCGCCCTTCGTCCGAGTCCCGCCGGAGGTATTCCAAGGGGCGCTGCTCCAGGGAGAGGCGCGAGGGTTGTGGCTGCAAGGGACGCACACTCGGCGGGCCACCCGTCCCGACACCAAGAACCTCAGCGGCCAACGCCTTCAGGACGCCCTCAACCCGTTGGAGGACAGCTCGTTCGCTTTCTCCTCCGCTCGAGCCAGCCTGCCACCCGCGGACTCACGCCAGGCGCTCACTGGCAGCATCGGAACAACGCCGAGTGACGCTCTCATCTGGGGAAGGGGCACTAATTACTTCGATGAGTTCGTTGAGATGGTTCTAGAGGCGCTTCGGCTTCTTGAGGAGACGATCAATGCTGGCGCCGAGGTCGTTCGCCCCTTTCCCATTTTGGCCGTTCGATCCTATGACCTGTCGGGCGTTCACAACGCGTTTGATCTCGCCACCACACCTCCCGACGAACTGTCGTCGGCGCTCGGCGCCTATGACGAACTAATCGATGCGGCGCAGCTGCTGGAGCGAGCGCTTCTTGAGGTACGCGGGCAGTGCGATTCGGCGGACTTCGTTGTAGACGTAGGCCTCGAAGGCGCTCATTGTGGAACGCTCCAAGGAGTTGTGCGGCTGGAATCTGGCGCTGTTCGAGTGCGGTTTGGCTTTCACAATGAGCCCACGAGTCTGCCTGAGGCCCGGCGAGTCCTGGATGCGTTGCAGTACAGCGACCAACTCATTAAGATCTATTACGAATCGGGGCACATGATCCACGGGAGAAGCATCTTCCAACGGCACGTGCAACCGCATGCCTTCCATCATTGGCAGTGGGCCGACTTCACTGGCTACGAGATCGCCCGTGAAAAGCCAATCGGGTCTTCACCGGCGGAGATCCACAGCAAGGTGGGCATGGCCGGCGACCTCTCGCTCTTCGGCTGGGTTGTTAACGCCTTCTCATCTGGTTGGCTGACCTGCGATGACGGGCCTGGCGAGATTGCTGACTTCGTGCACATCGACAACGACGGCACCTTGAGCCTGATCCATGTCAAAGCGGCCAAGAGCAGTGCCCGGTCGCGCCGCATTGCAGTGGGGCCTTACGAAATCGTGGCGAGTCAGGCAAGCAAGAATTTGATCAACCTCGACCCGTCCCGATTGCGGGACCGGCTCGAGTCGTCACCGGCACCACAGCCGGCTACGTGGGTGGAGGGCATCCGGGTGGATAGCAGAGAGGACCTGCTGGATGCGCTCAGCTGTCGAAGCCCAAGGGATCAGGCCCGGGTGGTCATTGTCCAACCTCATCTGAGCAAGGTGCTGTACCAGCGAGCCGGAGGCCTGAGTCCTATGGAAGAGAGCTTCCGGCTCAACCTTCTCGAAACCCTCTTGAACAGCGTGCGAGGTTCCGTGACGAGTCAGGGAGCCGAACTCGTCGTCATCGCTAGCGAGCGTTAAACGTCCTGGTCCTGGGCAGCTTGCGCCACGTAGATGGCTAGCGCCCCCTGAAGGGTTCGAACTTGCGGCACTTGCTGTAGAAGAGTGCTGGCATTACTGGTTGTTCGCTAAGGATGACCTGCACAAATACCCTCAGCGGTACTCGCCGCGCGATCATCCCGCGCAGGTCCCGTGCTTCTGAGGGTCCTTTGGCCGTTGATCGAGGCGGTGATGTTCGTCTGGCATAGCTTGGCTGCCGTGTTCAACCCGCGGTGAACGTTGGACGTGGTGGACATCTCCAAGCACGCTCTGACCTGCCAGGTCTTCGAAGACCAGAAATGCCTTCTGATCAACCCAGCGTAACGTCATGCAAGATGCCTGAGGATGTGTAGGACACTTCATGCGGAAGGGACTTATGGTGGATTGGGAACAGGGCGTCATCGTATGCCGAGCGGCACGCCAGGTAGTCGTAGGTGGTGTTCTGGCAGGGGAGTCCTCGTTTGCTCCCGGCCTGCGCGCCTGGACAACGGATGCCGCGGACGAGCTGTTCCACCGGTTCGTGGAGAACTTCGACGAGTCCTCTGACGAGTTCCTGGTCAAGCTCAAACGACAGATTTCCGAGGGTAGCGACGAGGCGATCGTGCTTGCCGCCGAACTGCTCTATCTCAACGTCATGCCACTGAGCCCGGCCACAATCGGCGTCAATCGCAAATTCGAGATCCTGGACAGCGTGCTGTCGTGGGCATCCTTCGAGGTGAAGGTGCCCGACGAGTTGGCTGCGGCGACCTCACCGGGCTACATGAAAGGTGGCCAAGCGTTCCTCAACTACCGCTGGGCCCAGTTCGCGTTCCTCATCCGCCTCACGCAGCTGTTGGTGAAGCTACCGCTCGACGAACGGGAATCGGCTGTGCGGGATCCGTGGCGCTTCCGGGACCTGGCCGAATCGGTGCTCACCGACTACGACGGCAAGTCGCGGGCCCGCGCGCAGTTCCACGTGCTGCTGTTTTTACTGTTCCCCGATGTGTTCGCCCCGGTCTCGGTTGAGCGCAACAAGCAGCTTATCCGGGATGCCTTTGCCGACCGGCTGGCAGAGCCGACCGGGGATCTCGATCGTGATATATACGCCATTCGCCAGCAGATCGAAGCAGAACACGTTGGACGGTTCAGCTTCTATGACGAGCCCTGGCGGTCTCGCTGGGAGCCGCCTCCGCCACCACGGCCGCAGAAGGGCTGGCTGGTGCGAGGGGCCAACGTCGACGGCATCAACGCGATCCCAGTGTGGCTGGCCGATGGGTTTTGCTCAGTCAGCTTTTCAGACATTGAACAACTACCGGCCGGCGCGTCCCGACAGCAGGTCAAGGACGCCGTCGCTGCCGGGCTTCCCGAAGCCAAACAAGGCAGGAAGGACGTCGCGGCTGGGCAGCTATGGCGTTTCCTCAGCGGCTTCCAGCCTGGTGATCTAATCGCGACTGTCGACGGCGATGCCGTCTACGTCGGTACCATCACCGGCGACGCGTACTACGACGATTCCGCCGGCCGGAGCCTGGCTCGCCGCCGCTCGGTCGAGTGGAACCCCATTCCTATGAGCCGCCAGACTCTCCCCGAGGAAGCGCAGGCCAAGCTCAAGACCGCTATGACGATCGGCGAGCTGACCAGTGTGATCGCGGCGCTGGCCACCGGCGCCGGACTGGAGGAACAGCTCACCGACGAGGTGCTGGCCCAGGACGAGACCCGCGACCTGATTATCCCAGCACTCACTCAGGAATTCGCCGACGACCTGCTCATGCCACTCGGCTGGCTACAGGAGACCGCCGACCTGCTGACCGCCAAACGGCAGATGATCCTCTACGGCCCTCCCGGCACCGGCAAGACCTACCTCGCCACCAAACTCGGTGAGGCGCTGGCCGGCCCTGATCGTACCAACCTGGTGCAGTTCCACCCCTCCTACGGGTACGAGGACTTCATCGAAGGCTTCCGCCCCCGGCTCGGCGAGAACGGCATGATTGGCTTCGACCTGGTGCCCGGCCCCTTCAAGAACGCTGTGGAGGCCGCGGAGAAGGAGCCGGACCGGCCTTATGCCCTGGTCATCGATGAGATCAACCGCGCCAATCTGGCCAAGGTGTTCGGTGAGTTGTACTTCTTGCTGGAGTACCGCAACCACGAGATCACCCTGCAGTACTCGCCGGACGAGCTGTTCAAGTTGCCCAAGAACGTCTTCGTCATCGGCACGATGAACACCATCGACCGCTCGGTGGCTTTGATCGACGCGGCCATGCGCCGCCGGTTCGTCTTCCGCGCCATGGCCCCGGACCGGCTCCCGGTCGATGGGCTGCTACGCCGCTGGCTGGAGCGCGAGCAACTCCCCGTTCTACCCGCGCTCCTGCTGGAGGAGGTCAACCGCCGCCTGAATGACCCCGACCGCGCCATCGGCCCCTCCTACCTGATGACGCCCAACGTGGCCACCCGGCGCGGACTGGAACTCATTTGGACGGCGGAGATCCTGCCCCTGCTGGAAGACCAGCTCTACGGCAAACTCGACGACATCGAGGCCGAGTACGGCCTGCCGGTCCTGCTCGCCGCGCTCGGCCACACTTTGCCATGACCTTGCATCTCCACCTCGCCGAGGCCACCGCCAGTCCGCCCCGGCCCCTGACTCCGGCGCAGGTCGCCACGCTGGCCACCGTCCCCGAGCTGGTCATCATGACCCCGACCGTGGGTGGACGGTGGCGGCTCGCGGGCCGCCAGCGCGTTGGGACAGTACGGCTGGGCCACAACGATGGCGCCATAGAGCTACGCATCCAGCCGAAACTGCCCGTCCAGCGGCTCCTTGGCCTGCTCGGTGACAACGACGATATCTGGCAACACCACCAGATCACCGCTGCCACCGACGACCTGCTCGTACCCGCACTCGCCACCGTGTTCGCCCGCGCAGCAGAGCGCGTGCTTCGCGGCGGGGTTCTGCACGGCTATGTCCACCGCGAGGACGCTCTCACCGTCGTGCGGGGCCGGATCCGGACCAGCGCCCAGCTGAGCCGCCGGATGGGGCTGCCCACCGCGATCGAAGTCGCCTACGACGACTACCTGGCCGACATTCCCGAGAACCAGATACTGCTCGGCGCAATCGAGCTCGCCCAGACCCTGCCTGGCGTCGCGGACACCACGATCACGCTGCTACGCCACCTGAGCGGGCGGCTCGTCGGCGTTGTCCTCGTCCGACCCGGGGCACCGCTGCCGTTGTGGCGGCCAACCCGGCTCAACGAGCGCTATGTACCCGCGCTCCAGTTGGCTGAACTGATTCTCTCTGGGGCCTCGCTACAACAGGAGGGTTCGCAGGCAATAAAGATCGACGGGTTCATCCTGAACATGGCCCAGATCTTCGAACGCTTCCTCACCAGACAATTAGCCACTGGGCTTTTGCCGCACAGCTTGCGCTGCGTGGCCCAGAAAGGGCATCGGCTCGATCAGCAGAGGCGGGTCCTCTTCCAGCCCGACATCCTCATCTATCGCGACGGTCGGCCCACCGTGGTCGTGGACGCGAAGTATCGGACTCTGGACGGTGCTCCGCCGACAGGGCATCTGTTTCAGATGATCTCCTACTGCACCGCTCTCGGCCTTGCCGAGGGACACCTCGTCTATGCCTCCGGGAGGCCGTCGGCGGAGCCGTACCGGATCAAGAACTCGAACATCAGAGTCCACGTGCATGTCCTGGATCTCAACCAGGGGCCCACGGACCTGGCAATCGCCGTAGCCTCGTTGGTCGACCGCCTCGCAGCACGTTCCGAAGGACCAGACATGGCGACTGTCCCTCTGCCAGGCAACCGGTGAAACCGACCCATGACACCAAGCGGGACAGATCCAATCCCGCTGTAGGAGAGGGCGCGGGTGAACTGTCGCCTTGTATGGGTGAGCTGCTGAAGCGCTCCGAACAGTCTATGTTGCTCACATGATCATCCCGCACATGTCCCGTACGCGCGGCGGCGGCCACCACATCGTCCGGTGGCAAGCGAACCCGGAACTGGCGCGAAGGACTGCACTTCCACACCCACCCGCCTTAGTGCTCCACTCGGACATAATGCTACAAAATGGCCCATATGTCCATATTCGTGAAGGAACGAGATCTGCAAATCACCCAAAACGGACTCGCTGTCCCACGAGTGGTCTCCATTGGCGTGCGGATCTGCCCCTGCAGCTACTACGCTGAACCATGAGCTAGTAGATCAAGTCGAGGGTGAAGCGGCTAATGGGGCGAGCAACGCAAGGGACGCGAACCATGCTCGTCCGGCGCAGTATTGCGCTGGGCGATCTGGAGTCGTTGTTGACCTCCACGGATCAGCAGGCCGATCATGCTGCGATGCGATCCGCGATCATTGAGGACAACCTCCTTGCCAAGGGCACTGGACAAGCACGCCAGAACTCGCTTCGCCAGCTCACCTACTTCTACGGCCTCGACTCAACCATGCCGGCCTTCACTGTGTTTCGCAGGCTCTACTCCCACTATCCGAGGGAGCAGTCGATCCTGGCCCTGGTGCTTGCTTGCTCGCATGATCCAGTGCTGCGGTCCGCCATCGCTTACATCGTCCGCCAGCCGCCAGGTTCGATCGTCTCTCACAAGGCACTCGCTGAGGTCGTGCTAAAGGCAGGCGCAACCTATGGTCCGGCCAGCCTGCATAAGATCGCAGAAAACGCGCTTGCGTCGTCTACGATGGCTGGAATTACGAGGGGTGTGCCTGTGCGGCGTGCAGAATTTCAGCCCGGAGCAGCGAGTGCAGCTTATGTCGCGTGGCTGGCTCACAAAGCAGGAGCTTCGGGGAGTGCAATCTTCGATTCTGCTCTTTTCGGCTGCCTCGGTCTAGAGCAAGCCGCTGTGCGCGAGGCATGCGTTGAGGCAGCTCGCCGTTCGCTCCTTGAATTGAGGGCGGCCGGCAATGTCGTTGAGATTACCTTCCGTCTATTTGAGGGCATCATAGCGGAGGCAAAATGAGCACGCTCGTTCAGCGCCTTGCGGAGGCATACGATCGTGAGGTTTCGTTAAGGTGGCCAAGTAACCTCTCCAAGGCGGAACGGGTTTGGATGGTAATCTATCCGCCCTCGGAAGAGAGGCGTGTTCGCCTACATAAGGCTGAGTTCGAGCTCGCCACAAAAAGGGCTGGTCATGGATGGTTAGAAATTGACCTTTCTCACGCCTTTGGGAAATGGTTGATTTCACACGAATATCGTGAAGCCTATTTTGAAGAACCTGATGAGCTCGGCCCCGCCCTCGAGATCGACTTCCCACGGGATATCGTAAAAGCAATCTGTAGTCAAGCCCACGATGCGAACGTTGACGCAAATACTGTGGTCGCGCTTACGGGGGTAAGCGGACTGTTCGGCATCGGCAGTGTATCTGAACTTGTCGTACAGTTGCAGGAAGCAATATCGGGCCGACTTCTCGTATTCTTTCCTGGCAGTCACGAAGGTAACAACTACAGATTTCTGGACGCACGTGATGGTTGGAACTATCTAGCCCGCCCCATCGTTGCTACGGAGACCGCGCCATGACAAAAAACTGGGAGGTCTTCGCAACTGACCCCCGAAATTTTCGGTTGCCGAATGATGGCGTTGCCAAGTTTGACCGCCTAGACAACCATGGCGCATGGGCAGTACTAAGTCACGAGCTGCGGAGCTTCGTCTGGACCGGCGGATATAAAAATGGGGTTGAACGCGTTCTCGGCCAATATCTGGCAAATCTGGGACGTACGGGTCAACATCAGCCGTCCGTCTGGGTAAGCGGATTCTACGGCTCGGGGAAGTCGCAATTTGTCCGCGTCCTTCAGCATCTCTGGTGCGACACACTACTCGAACCTGAAGGGGTTCGGGCCAGGGATCTCCTCCGCCTTCCCGAGGAGATCCGTGTATATGCTACAGAACTCTCTGGGGCTGGGCGTCGAGAGGGAGGACTTTGGTCTGCTGCTGGGACACTGTCGGCTGGCTCTCGAACCAGTGCAAAGCTGGCCTTTCTTTCGATCATATTTCGCGCAGCTGGACTGCCAGAAAAATACGCACAAGCCCGGTTGATGCTCTATCTGCGAACGAATGGACACGAGGAGAAATTTCTCGAGGAGCTGCGCAAAAGAGGGAAGGATGTCGACGCTCTCACAAATATGGGCGTCTCTCCAGAGGTACACAACTCCCTCATGACGATACCGGGATTTGGGGACTCGCCTCAGGCAGTCAAAGACGCACTCAAGCAGACATATCCTAATGTCGCAGATATCGCTATCGACGACCTGTTGATGACGCTTCGGGATGTGTTTAATGCGCAGTCGAACGTGGCTGGGAGAATACCACTGGCCCTGATCATCCTAGATGAGCTGCAGCAATTCATTGATGATAACAACTCCCGGATGCTGGACGTTCAGGAGATTATTCAAGCTGTACAAGGGGAATTTCAGCGCCGAGTTCTCATTGTCGCTACTGGTCAGAGTCAGCTAACCGCGACTCCGGTGCTTCGAAAGCTGAAGGACAGGTTCTCCGTACTGGTGCATCTAGAGGACGTCGATGTTGAAGAAGTCCTCCGCCAGGTTGTCCTGCCCAAAGACCAATCGCGAAAGGCCGAGCTCGATGAAGCCCTAGAAATCGTTTCCGGTGAGATCAGCCGTGAACTGAACGGGTCGCGCATTGGTCCGACTGCCGCGGATTCCTCGGTGCTCGCTGCGGACTATCCGGTTCTGCCTGCGCGACGTAGGTTGTGGGAAGCCCTCCTTAGAGCTCTGGACTCAGGAGTATCCGCACATCTGCGTAATCAGCTAAGAATCACCCATGAAGCAGTTCAATTTGTGGCCGACCGAGATCTCGGGACGGTGGTGGCAATTGACTTCCTATATGACCAGCAACGCGGGGAATTGACTAATAGCGGTCGACTATTGAGAGATGTCGATCTGAGAATTCAACGGCTACGCCAGCAGACTGGAAACGGCTTACTGAAGGCCAGAATCTGCTCGGCAGTTTACCTGGTAAACCAACTTCCCGAAGATCCTGCAACTGATTTAGGAATCCGCGCCACTGCCGGCGTTGTGGCGGACCTCCTTGTTGAGGACCTCGCAGCTGACGGTCCAAAACTTCGTGCACAATTGCCAGCACTACTTGAGGAGCTAGTAAGCGAAGGCCTTCTGCAGGAGACTGACGGGCGTTATCAGCTTCAGACTCCGGAGGGGCAGGAGTGGCAGGCCGACTTCATTTCGCGACATGCGCGAATCCGCAGCGACGACTCGCGAATTGCAGTAGAGCGCGCGAGTAGACTTAAAGCTGCCATACAAGGGCAGCTGGGAAAGGTCGCGGTGCTGCATGGGACGAGCAAGACTCCGCGAAAGACCGTGCTCTCGTACGGTGATGCAGCCCCGTCTCCCGACACATCGGTTATTCAGTATTGGGTCCGCGATGGATGGAGTACGGACGAAAGGACGGTTAAAGGTGAGGCGGCCGCCAAGGGAAGCCAAGATCCGACGGTCCATGTGTTCATCCCCAACCAAGATGCGGAGGCGCTGAAGGCGGCGCTGATCAACTTTCTGGCAACATCCGAGGTCGTACAAACTCGACCGATACCTACCTCGGATGAGGGTCGTAATGCTAGGAAGTCCATGGAGAGTCGTCTGGAGCGGTACGCCCGGGAACTCGAGGAGCAGATCAGTGCCCTCTGTCGCGCCGCTACGGTTTATCGTGGCGGCGGGGGAGAAGTCTCGGGAACGTCTCTCAGAGAGCGACTCGTAGATGCTGGATCAATAGCTGCCGATCGGATGTTTTCAGACTTTAAGATCGTGGACAGCGCGGCATGGGATAGTGCCCTTAGAAATACCTTGCTGGGTAAGCTCGACGCGCTAAAGCATGTGAACTGGACGGGGGAGGTGAGAGAGCATCCTGCCGCCAAGAAACTGCTTATGTTCATCGGTGCTGGTCAGCGGGGACAGGACGTTCTCAAGCACTTCGAAGGAGCCCCGTTCGGCTGGCCCAAGGACGCTGTCGCAACGCTGATCTTGCTCCTTCTTAGAATGGACGTACTCGTTGCCAGGCTCAACGGCACCATAGTCGACCCCTCTACGCTCACCGCTGGAAAACTCGGTGCGCTTGATCTCAGGAATCAGACTATCTCCGCTTCGGTGGATCAGAAGATGGCCTTCCGGCGTCTTGCTCAAGTCGTCGGCAGGCGGGTGTCCTCTGGAGAAGAAGCCGGCAACGCATCGACAGTCCTCCAAGCAATCCTGGACTTAGCTGCAAAGGCTGGTGGCGAAGCGCCCTTGCCGCCGCGTCCCGATGTTCTCGATCTCCAAGAGTTCCTCGGTCTAACCGGCGTTGAACAGGTGGTGAGGCTCGCCGAAAACCACGTTGACCTCTCTCGCCGTCTCAAACTGTGGAACAGCCAGGCCGAGCTGGCATCCGGGCGCCTGCAGACGTGGCGGGTGCTGGAGCGCTTGGCCGCAGTGGGGACTCCTGGTGGCGGCGATCCCGAGCTAGCGAGCAAGATTCAGGACGTTCGGGTGCAGATACAGGCGATCTCAACTAACCGATCACTTCTTGACGCGGTGGATCCGGTGGCCAGGCCCTTGCAGGAGTTGGCCAGCCACCTACGGTTGTGTCTGAAGCAGCTGTTCACACAATATGAGGATGCACTGAATGCGGCAATTGGCGGTATTGAGGCTTCGGCTCTTTGGCCAGAGATACCAGCTCATGATCGAGAAGCGGCTCTGAAGAACTTCGGTCTCGTTCCCGAAAAGGCTCCGGGGGTGGGAACGACAGTGGAACTTGTGACCGCACTAGAGCTGCGCTCGCTCGCTGCGTGGGTTGATCGCATCGACGCAGTTCCCACAAAAGCGCAAGCCTTGCTTGGCGATCTTGCTCGGCGGCTTGAGCCGTCAGTGCAGACCGTCGTGATTCCTAAACGGACCTTGCACACGGCTGAGGATGTCAACGTCTACGTGGAGCAGCTGCGCACCTTGCTCACCGAGCAAGTGGCTATCAGCCCTGTTCTCCCCAGTTGAGTGAGAGAGTGCACATGAGTTCGTTGGCCAGTGACCTTCGCGCACGTCTTCAACGTGCTGTTGGTCGTGCCCGCACTATGTCTGAGCAGGCTGCACGTACGGCTCTAGATACCTTGGGCGTGGTCCAGGGTATCGCGCCTCGGACCCTAAGCGCTGAGGAACGACGGCTCAGGGTGGCGCTTCGCTCACGTCTACGGCAGCTAGGCAATGATGTCGACGAGCTGGTACGGGCGTGTGCCTACGAGCAATGGCACCGAATGCTCTTTGCGCGTTTCCTTGCAGAAAATGATCTCCTCGTGCATCCAGAATGGGACTTGTCTATTAGTCTCGAAGATTGTGAAGAGATAGCCTCCTCCACCCCGGGGGCGGATCGATGGACCATCGCCGCGGATTTCGCATCTGGCATGCTACCGGGGATATTTCGAATAACTGACCCCTTGCTCATGGTCAAGTTTGCGCCCGAAGGAAGGATCGCTCTCGAACGGGTCCTGGACGAGCTGACACCTGAGATGTTCCAGTCAGATGATGCTCTGGGGTGGGTGTACCAGTATTGGCAAGAAGCTCGCAAGGACGAAGTAAATCGTAGCGAAGTGAAAATTGGTTCAGCAGAGCTTCCTGCTGTCACGCAATTGTTCACCGAGCGTTACATGGTCCGCTTCCTCCTAGAAAACACCCTAGGAGCGTGGTGGGTGAGTCGAAATCCTAACAGTCCACTCAACTCTAGTTTCATCTTCCTGCGCTACCTCGAAGATGGAACGCCTGCCTCTGGAAAGTTTTCGGAATGGCCCGATCGTGCAGCCGACCTCACATGCATAGATCCCTGTTGCGGGTCGGGTCACTTTCTCATCGAGATGTTCGACATGCTAACGGCGATGCGCATGGAACAGGAATCGCTCGACGCGAGATCCGCAGGTGATGCTGTACTTCGTGACAATCTCTTTGGGCTTGAGATAGACGAGCGGTGCATCGAGATCGCGGCATTCGCTCTGATGCTGCAGGCTTGGAAGCGCGGTGGTTATCGGGCGCTGCCATCGTTGAATCTGGCATGCTCAGGGATTGGGGTCGGTGGACAACTAGCCGACTGGCTTCGGCTCGCAGGTGACGATGAGCTTCTTAGAAACGGGCTGCAATCCCTACACGAGCTGTTTCAACAGGCTCCCACTTTGGGGAGCTTGATCGATCCTAAGCGGCAAGCTGGGGGCCTCCTGGCTGCGGACTGGGAGAAACTCGAGCCTCTGGTAAGTCGAGCTCTAGAACTTGAGCAAGATAATCCTGTAGCGGTCGTAGCCGGCCAGGCTGCGGCGTCGCTAGCCAAGGCAGCTTCGCTTTTGGCCAAGCAATATCATCTGGTCACTACTAACGTTCCATATCTTACTCGTCGGCGCCAGGATGATGTCTTGCGCAAGTTTTGCGAGCAGAGATATGCGGAAGGAAAGGACGACTTAGCCGCTGCCTTCGTTTTGCGTTGTGCAGAGATGACGGTTAGCGGTGGGGCCTACGGGACGGTTAGTCCACAAAATTGGACAACTCTCAGCAGCTATGAAGACATGCGGAGAATGTTGCTCAAGGAGCAATCCTTCCACCTCTATGCGCGCCTTGGCCGGGGAGCCTTCGAAGCGATCGGTGGTGCGGTTGTCAATGTGGTGCTGCTGATAGTGGGCACGATGCAGCCCTCTCGTGAAACTGTAATGTATGCGCTCGACCTAACTGGCACTGTTGAGCCCTCAAAGAAGCGCGACGGTCTACTCAATAGCGACCTTAGAGCGATTTCACAGGATGCGCAGGTGCGGCACCCGTCCTCAACAATCCTTGCGGAACGCCTTAGTTCGCATCAACTGCTTGGAGCCTATGCCGATAGTTATGCGGGGATAGTTTCAGGAGATGGTCCCAGATTTATCCGCATGTTCTGGGAAGTGCCCGTTGATCAAGGAGTTTGGGCACGCTTTCAAACCACCACGGCAGATTCTAGCGTCCCATATGGAGGGTGCAGCTTTGCGCTCCTATGGGAAGATGGCAATGGTCGACTACGTCGTTTTGGAAGAGAGAATCAGAAACGACTCCACAACATAGACCAGCGAGGTCGCTCCGCGTGGGGTAAGCCCGGCATTGCAATAAACCAAATGAACTTGCAAGCGGCCATTTATAGTGGCGAACTATTCGATTCGAATGTCGCAATAATTACTCCCAGATCGCCGGAGGACTTCGATGCGATTTGGCACTTCTGTAGAAGTCGAGCGTATCGTGACCTCGTTCAAAAGATCGACTCGAAGCTGAATGTAACCAATGCTACTTTAGTGAAGGTGCCGTTCGATATTGCGGCGTGGCGGACATTTGCTTCCAGTTCGCCGACTCCATCCGAGCCGTATAGTCGCGATCCTACGCAATGGCTCTTCGACGGTGTGATTCCTGATGCCCTCCATCCATTGCAAGTCGCTGTCGCTCGTCTATGCGGCTACTCCTGGCCGGATCAAAAGGCTGACGGGTTGGACCGAAACGTCGATAACGACGGTATCGTATGCTTGCCAGCTGTACATGGAGAATTGTCGGCGAGTGACCGGTTGGTAAGGCTACTTGCCGACGCATATCAGGATAAGTTTCACGCGAGCCTTATTGATCGTCTTCTAGCTGACGCAGGTTATAGTGGCAGGTCACTTCAAGAATGGCTTTGGACCGGCTTTTTCTCACAGCACTGCAAGATATTTGGAGATCGCCCATTTATCTGGCATGTGACCGACGGGCGTAAGGATGGGTTCTCGGCTCTTCTGAACTATCAGGCCCTCACGCGTGCCAAACTCGAGAAGCTTACTTATGCGACCCTTGGCTCATGGATAGAACAGCAAGCTCTTGCAGCTCAGAATAGTGTCCCTGGGGCAGATGTTCGCCTGGCGAGCGCAAGATCTTTGCAGGAGAAACTGGGTCTTATCCTTGATGGAGAACCACCCTATGACATCTATGCTCGCTGGAAGGCGCCGAAGGAGCAGCCAATCGGATGGCAGCCTGACCTTGATGATGGTGTACGCATAAATATTCGGCCCTTCATCATGGCGAAGGTGCTTCGTCATTCCGTTAAAGTGCACTGGCGACCTGACCGCGGCAAGAATCAGGACGGCACATCCCGAATCAACGACCTCCATTTGTCGATAGCCGAGAAGCAGGCCGCTCGAGCTATAGGAAGCTCTTCCGGAATCAGAGCTGAACCTTTGCATCAATTGACGCTTGGTGATGAGGCATCATGAAGACGATTCTAGACCGACTCATCGACGGTCTGCGAACTAGCGCCTCGACAAACGCAAACGACCGAGTGGCCCCTGTAGCTATATTGTGGCCGGATCCCACACGATCCTTTGAGGCCATCATTCCGCTGCTTCGTGCGCGGAATGTGCCGTTGTGTGAGCTGGGGGACTATGCACCCGCCTACCGTCGCGGTTCCGCCTATTACGTACGGTGTCTTCTTGCTGGCGACCTCGACTACTCGTTGATTGATGCTCTCAGTGATACTGAGCTAACGTGCCCAATCGTCTATCTCCCCGGATTCGGGCGGAATGATCTGCGGGCCGTTGAAGATTGCCCACTTGAGCTTCGACCGCTTGCGGAGCTGCAGTACTCTGGAGCACTGTTTGTTCAATCAAACGGGAGCGACTGGAATGTAGGATCGTGGCTTCGCAGTCCAGCAGGGGCAAACCTAGACCTCGCTTCGGATCAAGCCACGCAGCAAGCGTTAGGGCGGACGGGTTCTGTTCTCTTTCAGCTTGAGATCAACCAATTACGGGCCTTGGGCCGGCTTCGTGCTGGTGACTTGGATGAACTAATTACACCGGATCCGGCACGTAGCCTGCTTCTGTGGATATCTGAGCCAGCATCTATTGTTTCGGGGCATATCCATGACTCATTCGCGGCAACGTGCCTCGCAAAGTACGGCTTCGATATCCGTGAGGGAAATCTTGCTGCTGCTGAGCGATTGGGACGCCGCAATGGTCCCTGGTCTGAGGTTTGGGATCGATTCGTCGACGCACCGCAGCGCTATGCGGGGATTCCTGCGCTGCTGGGCCGGGTTAATGGGATAGATTCCCATTTTCCCGATTCGTGGCCTCAGCACAACGACGAGTTGGAAAGTGAGTTGCGTGCGCAACTTGCGGAGCTAGACGGCGCACTTCCGGGGGAAGCCAGCAGCGCTATAGCCCGATTCGAAACACGTCACGGCGCTAGACGTGGATGGGTATGGGCTCAATTGGGCCAGGCTCCTTTGGCGATTGCGGTCGGTCATCTACATACCTTGGCGACACTGTCCGTGTCTGCCGTTTTTGTGGGCACACCAGTCGAAATGGCGACTGCTTATGAAACTCACGGTTGGATGGTGGATGCCGCAGCACTCGCTGCGTCGGCGGCCGTGAGCAGTCCGGCAGACGTTGCCGCGGTGCGAAAGGCGCTACGAGCCATCTACAAGCCCTGGCTCGAGCGCTCGGCGGAAGTCTTCCAGAACGCGCTCAGCTTGGCTCTGGAGTCAGGTTCGTTCCCAGAGTGTGGAAAGCCGCTCCCAGAGGTGTCCGACGGTGAGTGCGTCATGTTTATCGATGCCTTGCGGCTCGATCTTGCGCATCGTCTGTCTCACCTGCTCCAGCAAGCCGGGGCGCAAGTGGCGATTGAAACCTCGTTGGCATCTCTGCCCACTATAACGAAGACTTCAAAATACGCCGTTAGTCCAGTTCCGGCGGCGTTCGGTCCTGGTGACCAACTTGGAGCGGCGCAAGTAGGCAGTTCTGTTGCGGCAACTGCTGATCACCTCCGCAAGGCGCTGGGTGATGCAGGTATCCAGGTTTTGCGCGACGGCGAGACTGGGGATCCGACAGGGCGGGGTTGGACTGAGGCTGGCGACATTGATGGCAAGGGGCACAATCAATCGGCATCCTTTCCTCGTGCGCTTGACGCAGAGCTTCAGCTAGTAGCAGAGCGGATCTCAGACCTCCTCGAGGCAGGTTGGAGGAGTGTTCGAGTCATTACTGATCACGGATTCCTCCTACTTCCGGGAGGCCTACCCAAGGCGCACTTAGATCTTGCATGGACTGTCGAACGTAAGGGTCGGTGCGCCAGGCTTAAGCTTGACGCTCCCACCACAGGCCCCACCTATCCATGGCGGTGGGACCCTGACGTTCGAGTGGCGGTTGGGCCGAATATCTGCTGCTTCGAGGCGGGTAAGGAGTATGAGCATGGCGGCGTTAGCCCGCAAGAGTTGATCACTCCCCTCATTACAGTGGCAGGCGGGGGTGTCGCAAGAGTTGGCCAACCCACCCTTGCGGTCAAGTGGAACGGAATGAGGGCGATCGTCAGTGTCACGGATGGGCCTCGGCGTGCATATGTCGACATCAGACGCAAGGCTGGCAGCGCAGCGACCAGCCTCCTCCAACGCCCGGTGAAGCTTGGAGACGAGGGCCAAGCTCGCATCCTCGTGACTGATCCCGATATGGAGGGGGATGCCGTTTTTGTGGTACTTCTGGTGGCCGATAGTCTCGTAGCCCAGCAGACCACCAGCGTGGGGCAGGTCGGGTAGATGTACGCACGTCCCACGGCTGCCGGCTGGGCACGGCACACTGTCTAGCAGGCATGGGAGGTGAGGCCAGTGGAGCTTGATGAGCTCGATGTCCTTGGGGCGAAGGCGTTTGAGGGCTACATCGTGCGCAAAGATCTTGCGTTGCGGTTTAAGGGTCAGTATCCCGTGCCTACGTACGTCGGAGAATTTCTCTTGGGCCGGTACTGTGCAACCACAAACCAAGACGAGATCGATGAAGGTCTTGACATAGTTCAACGGCTGATGAGCCAGAGAACAATTCGTGCGGGCGAGCAAGAGCTCTTCAAATCACGGGCACGTGAGGATGGGTCTTCCAAGCTGATTGACATCATCACGGTTCGGTTGGATACAGCAAGTGATTCCTATTTGGCTACTCTCCCGAGTCTTCAGCTAACGGATGTCCGAATTTCGGCTAGTCTGGTTGCTGAGAACGAACGCATGCTTACGGGCGGTTTTTATGCCGAACTCGAGCTTGAGTACGAGGCGCTTGAGGCCCAATCCACGAAGGGACGCCCGTTCCGGGTTGCTTCGCTACGGCCGATACAGCTATCTACGCGCGATGTCCTTGGGGAATTGGCTCGCGGCCGTAGGCAGTTTACCGCTGATCAATGGAAACGCTTTCTTTTGCGAAGCATAGGTTTTGAGCCCACTGCACTTAGTGGACGTGCCCAAGACGTTTTGCTTCTCCGTATGGTGCCCTTTGTGGTTCGGAATTATAATGCGGTAGAGCTAGGTCCGCGAGGAACGGGAAAGAGTCATCTCTTCCAGCAGATCTCTCCGTATTCTCATTTGATCTCAGGCGGCAAGGCGTCCGTAGCGCGAATGTTTGTGAATAACTCGACTGGCCGGCGGGGGCTGGTGGCTCAGTATGATGTTATCTGTTTCGATGAAGTTTCAGGAGTCTCCTTCGATCAGAAGGATGGCGTCAATATTATGAAAGGCTATATGGAGTCGGGAGAGTTCTCTCGAGGGAAGGAGAGCATTCGAGCCTCTGGTGGGATTGTGTTCGTGGGGAATTTTGATGTTGATGTTGAGCAGCAGCAGCGCCTTGGTCATCTGTTTGGGCCGCTGCCTTCTGATATGCGGAATGACACGGCCTTCATGGATCGCATCCACGCCTACCTACCCGGTTGGGATGTACCCAAGCTTCACGCTGACCTCTTCACTCCCCATTTCGGTCTAGTGAATGATTTTCTCTCGGAAGCATGGACTCAACTGCGTTCCGAAAACAGATTGCCGTCTGTGCTTAGTGGGATTGGGCTGGGCTCGGCCTTGTCCGGGCGCGACACGACAGCTGTTCACAAGACCCTCGACGGTCTCCTTAAACTCCTGTATCCAGATCCTGATATGCAGGTTCCAGAGGAAGATATTGAGTGGGCTTTGAGACTTGCCCTAGAATGTCGCCGAAGAGTGAAAGAGCAGCAGAAGCGGATCGGATCCGCCGAATTTCGGAATACGCACTTCTCGTATCGGCTCGGTGAGGGGGGTGTTGAGCAATTCGTGGTTACTCCCGAACTCTCGAGTGAAGATACAATTGCGGCTGATCCGCTTCCATCTGGTCAGGTCTGGGCTATCAGCCCTGGTGGAAGTGGGGAACATTCTGGGCTTTTTCGTATTGAGGTTAATGTCGGCCCGGGATCTGGTGTCAGTATCGTGAACCGTCCGACGCCTCCGCCCATGAGAGAGTCCCTTCACTGTGCAGAAGCCAATCTACTTTCTAGGGCAAGGGAACTTGTAGGCGATCACGATCCGCGCAGATTTGAGCTCACAGTTCAAGTAAAGGCATTCGACGCCGCCCGTAGCGGTAGCTCCATTGGGGTTGCAGCGCTCTTGGCGTTCTGTAGTTCGCTGCTCAGTCGTAGTTTGAGGGGAGGGTTAGTGATCGCCGGCGGTCTCAATCTTGGCGGAACGATCGATCCGATACCCAATGCGGTGGATATGGCGGAACACGCAGTCGAGAGGGGCGCTTCAACGCTACTACTTCCCATCAGTGCTCGCCGTCAATTGATGGACCTTTCGGACGATATGGCTACTAGGCTTACAGTGCTTTTCTATGCAGACGCCCGGGACGCCCTGCTGAAAGCGCTGGCTGATTGAGTGTTTAGCTTCGGGTTTGCGCTTGGAACGTCGCGCGTATGGGTAGTCGCTTAACTTCGTCGAAGGTGCGGATGCTGATTCGCCTTGCTTATTCCCGAAGCTGTGACAGAGCCGCAGCGGCTCCTTCGGTGGCAAGGTCCGACGAAGGAGGGCCGCGGCAGCCGATCGCCCTAGCATGGCAGGTGAGCAGCGAAGTGGGCGATCGTCACGGCCTGACTCTGCTATCAGGAGGCGTCTCCCTGGTTTGGCGCGGGCTGGCGCTGGCCGCGACCGGCCGAAGAGCCGCAGCGCGGCCAACGGCCAGCCTGCGCGCGTCGCTGGCGGCGCGCGCCTTGAAACCGTGGAGAAAGTTCTCATCCATCGCGCCGTCATCCGTTGTCCTGTTCCGGTTGATGCTTCACACCCCTTCGGCTGACCTGCGTTCCTGGGTGATCGGTGACGATCATGTGGGGAGGTCCGGGTTGGCGCTGGTGGAGCTGAACGCCTGGAGCGGCGTCACATCCTGTCCTGGCCAGGGAGATGGTTTACACGCCAGTCGCAGGACGTCGGTGACGAGTATTGCTCTCGCCGCGGGCAGGTCGTCTGATTAGGGCGATTTCGGCCTGGCGAGGATCCTTGTCAACGTCTCGCGGGCCTGGTGGGCGAGACTGATCGCGGTCCCGAGCCGATTGTCGACGGTTATGTGTGCTGTGGACGGGCTGGTCTCGGTGTCGAGGGTGCTGGCATACGCATCCCAGTTCTGGAGCTTCCACGCGTCGCGGGCGTCGCCGCGAAGTTCGATGTGCTTGCGCATGGATTCGGTGTCGGAGCGACCCACACCACCGCGACGTCGACGCCTCTGGCGGCGCAGCGAGTGGTCAGGTGGGACACCCAGTTGGTGTCGGTCAGTTGAGCAACGAACGGAGCCGACAGGACGGCTGAGGTCCCCGCGTTGAGGTTGTCGAATGCGGCCTCCATCAGACAGCGGTACTCCAGTGGCCGAACCTCGCTCAGGTAGAGCTGGGTGTGCCGGTCGTGGGGGTCGCCGCCGAGGGCGATGAGCAGGCGCTCGACCAGGGGGCGTGTCAGGGAGTCCTTATCGATGAAGGCCCAGCCGGTGATGTCGGAGAGAAACCGGGAGAACTCGGTCTTGCCCGATCCGGCGTAGCCGGCGACGAGTATGAGGATGGGGTTGGGGCTGCCCTGGCCGTGGTGTTGTCGCCACGCGTCTACGACGCGGTTGAGGAGGATGTTCTGCTTGGCATTGGCCGGGTGGCCTGAGACCTTCGCCAGGGTTTGTTCGATCACCTGGGCAGCGGCGTTGTCGCTCGCAGAGTCGGTTGGCTGGGGCAGGCCCAACAGGGGTTTTTGCGCTTCGGTCATTTCATCAGGGAAGCAGTAGGCGGAAACCAAGGGTGGGCTCATTGCCTGAACACATCCTTGCCCCTGCTGGCGACGACGCGGAGCCAAGTGCGAGTGGCCGTCCTGATCTGTAGGGCTGCTGTCGTCGCGATCAAAGCCTCGCACCATTGGCGGGTGGTGGTTCAGCCGACGTGCGGGCTGTCCCCTCGGAGATAGTGGTTGATCCTCAGTCGCATGGAGGGGTGCATGCCGTAGCTGTCGAGCTCGTGCGGAGGTACCCAGCGGACTTCCCGTGATTCCGTGCTTGGAGTCGGCTGGCCGCTGACTGCCCGGGCCGTGAGGACGAGAGAGAACTCCTGCCGAACTTCGTCGTTGCTGGTGTAGTGGATGACGTGGTGGGGGTCGCTGTAGGTGCCGACCAGTCCTGTGATCTCACAGGTGATTCCGGTCTCTTCGAGAGCCTCGCGGGTCGCGGCCTGTGGGATGGACTCGCCGAGGTCGATGGCGCCGCCGGGAAGGGCCCAATTGTCGTTGTCCGTGCGGCGGATGAGTAGCAGCTCGCCGGCCTCGTTGGTGACCACGACGTTCACGGACGGGACGAGGTTGTTGGCGGCAGGCGCGCTCGGGTCGTTGTAGTAGTCGATCCGCTGGCTCACGTCCCGGGAGCCTACTCCGCCGAGGGGCTGTCGTTGGGACGGTCGGCAGCCTTGCCCTATTCGGCCTCGCCGTCGGTCCTAACGAAGCTGCCCAGGTTGGGGACGGTGTAGACCTTGCCGGCGCCTCTGAGGCGTTCCATCGCCTTGCGTATGGTTGGGCGGGCGACTCCGAACTCTTCCATGAGCTTGACCTCGGAGATCTTGAACTTGGGTCCCCACTCGCCGGAGTCGATGCGCGCCATGAGGACTTCGAGGATCTGTTCCCAGCGGGAACGGTCCTCATCGAACTCCCAGGTGCGCGTGTGCTCGACATATCTGGCCACGGTATGAGAGTAGGAGGGCGTTTCACGGCCCTTCACTCCGGATCGTGAAGCTCCATGGAGCTGCACGGAGTAGACAGGGACTTACAGGCTTGCTAGCTTGAAGGTATGGCGTTGGTGGGCGAAGGTCCAGAGCCCCTCCGGGTGAGGCTCCGCAGGTGCGCTCCGGCTGGCCGCCCCGTGAGGGCGCACCATGCGGCTGGAGATGGCACTCGCTCACCAACGCCTCATCGATCGCGGTTTCTGAAGGCATCGCCGACGCCACGTTGGCGTTCGCGCGTCACGAAGGACGGTGAGCCCTGTGGCAGATTTCGGCGACTTTCACGGCATGCACCCCGCTTCGCCTCGTCCGGATGCGGTGCCAGTGAGGTGGTCCCCGGTTAAGCGCCGCCCGGATCGGGCGCGGGTCCGGGGCTACACCTGCGAATGCCTGTCCCTGGTCTTCGAGCAGTGCATTGCTGGCGGGCAGGGATTCATACGGCGGCACGACCGGTCCGTCTTTCCCTGGGCTATCGCAGAGAGCCCGCGCCTGCGGGTCGTCGACGCCATGGCGCTGTGGCGACAGCTCATGAACGGGGAGGCGAAGTAGCGAAGCGCCGAACCATGCGATTGGCGCACACGTAGCGTCACAGTTAGCAACTGATCTGTGACGTGCGTTTCCGCAGGTCGAAGGCCGACCTGCGGTTTCGCATGCCCTCCGACTGGCAGTTTTTCTGCCAGTGACGCAGGTCGCCCGCCTTATCGTCGAATCAAGCGACGGCGAGAGGGAGGGGCTCGGACGTGGCAACAGAGTACGTGACGCAAGGCCAGCGGATCGCGCGGGCTCGTCACCGCAAGGGCTGGGATCAAGCCACCCTTGCCGAGAAGATCGGCCGTTCCGTCTCCTGGTTGTCGAAGGTGGAGAACGGGCGGCTGCCGCTGGACCGTATGAGCGTGGTCGGGCAACTCGCCGAGGTCCTCGGGGCGGAGGTTGCCGAGCTCACGGGTCAGCCGTACCGGCACGAGACGACGGAACTCGACTCCGGGCACGCGGCGGTTCCCGGGCTACGGCTCGCGCTTCAGCAGGCTTCGCTGCCCAGCGGGATCTTGCTGCGGGCGCCCAGAGAACCGCGGTCGCTGCAGGAACTTGAGGCGAACGTCCGCCTTGCCGAACAACTCCGCCAGGGCGCCAAGTTCACCGCTCTGGGGGAGGTGTTGCCTAGCATCCTTACCGATCTCATCGCCATCACCAACGACACGTCCGGCGAACGCGATCGGGCCGAAGCGTTGATGCTGCGGGCCTGTCACATGGCACGAGTGTCGTCCAACCTGCTGGGGCATCACGACCTCGGCTGGACTGCCGTACAGCGTGAGCTGGTCGCTGCTCAGCGGGTCGGCGCCCCCGACCTGGTCGCCGCGGCGAGTTGGGATCTGTGCGGGGTGTGGCTGCATGAAGCGCAACTCGACCCCGCCAAGGACGCGGCCCTGTCGGCGCTCGACCAGATCGAACCGCACGTAAGCGGGGACGACACGATCAAGGCCATGTGGGGCGCGTTGCACCTGCGGGCGGCGGTGGCGTACTCCCGGCTGTGGGATCAACGAGAGGCCGAGAGCCATCTTGAAGAGGCTCGCCGGATCGCTCAAGTACTGCCGCAGGACGGCAACGTCTTCCAGACACAGTTCAACCAGGTGAACACGACGATCCACGCGGTTGAGGTCAGCATGGAGCTGGGCCGGCCGCGCGAGGTCATCACCCGCGCCGATCATGTCGAGATCGCTCAGATCGCCTCGTCCGAGCGCCAGGCCCACTACTGGACCTGCACCGCGGCGGGCTATCACATGAACAGGAAGGACAACGAAGCGGCAGACGCTCTGCTCCGTGCCGACCGGATCGCGCCTCAGCACGTCCGGAACCGTCCGCTGGTCCGCAACATCGTGCGCGACCTGAGGGACAGCGGCAAGCTGCATCGTCAGCGCGAGATCCTCAATCTCGCCAAGGTGATGCGGCTGCTCTGAGCACGGCAACGGAGGGCTATCCGCGCAATGGCTCCCCACCCAGCAGGTAACCCGGGGACGCTTCGGCGTCCTGCCTACACAATGGGGTGGTATGTGGGTCTCAGTGAGATAGAACGACAGATCTTGCTACGCGAGCTGGCGGAGATCACGGTCGACCTGGCCGAACTCCAACGGCGTACCGTCAGGATCACTTCTCGGCTTGATCAGGGCGAGTCCGAGCGTCTAGCTCGTCCAGCCTGACCGTCAGCTTGTTCATGTGCTGACGGATCTCGCTCAGCTGCTCGGAGATGATGCGGAACTCTTCGCTGTGCTCGCCAGGGGTCGGGCCGGCGGTCTCGTCGTCGGGAGTCCGGCTGACGAAGCTGCCGGCTCCCTGGCGGGTCTCGATGAGTCCCTCGTCGCGGATGACAGCCAAGGCGTTGCCGATGGTCATCATGGCAACGCCGTACCGTTCCGCCAGTTCGCGGGCCACGGGAAGGCGCTCGCCGACCGCGTACCGGCCTGATGCGATGTCGCGCCGGATGTCCTCGGCAATCCTCAGGTACGGCCGGCGCCGGTCGGTTGCCATGACCCAACTTTAGCGGTTCTAGGTGCCTAGGTCTCTGGGCAACCTGTAAGCAATCTCGATCCAAGTTAGCTATCTTGGTTTACAGAACTAGATACCTAGGTATCTTTGTATCTAGAACATTGCCTTCGAAGGAGACCAGCTCTCGTGCGTACCATCCCGATCCCTGTCGACACCTCCAAGCTCGTGATCACCTGCGTCAAGGCGCCCAAGCCTCGCCTGGTCAACAAGGACACCGGCGAGATCAAGACCGACAAGAACGGCAACACCGTCTACGAGATCACCACCTCGGTCGAGGACGAGTTCGGCCGGATCGAACTCGTCAAGATCGCCACCTCGGGGGAGCCCCCCATCAGCGCCGGTCAGCAGATCAACCCGACCGGCCTGATCGGGTACGTCTGGGAGATCGCCGGCCGGTGGGGCATCTCCTACCGCGCCGCCGCGCTCCTACCGGTGGACACGGAGTCGCTCCGTGTCTGACACCACGCTCCTCGTGCTCGGAGTCCTGACCGCTGTCGCGGCCGGGCTCTGGGCCTGGCGCCGCTGGCACTACCCGTCGTTCTGGCTCGTGGCGGCCTTCCCGCTGACCGCGATCAGCGTACGTGCAAGCTGGCGCAAGGTCGCTCTCGGCTGCAACCTCACCAAGAAGCGGCAGCGCTTCTGGTTCACCACTGTCCCCGGCATGATCGCCTCGACCGGCGTCGTACGCGTCAAGCGCAAGTTCCAGCGCATCGCCGTGGACACCAAGCCGTTGGCTGCCCAAGCCCACCCGGCACGGCTGGCGCGTCACCCTGCACACCCTGGAAGGCCAGATCCCCGCCGACTACTCCGACGCCGCCGAACGGCTCGCTCACTCATGGGGCGTGCACGCGGTCCGCGTCGCGTCTCCTCGCCCCGGACGGGTCGTCCTGTCCGCCACCGTCCGCGATCCACTCGTCCGGGTCGAAACCCTGCCCACCTCACCCGAACTGCTCAAGGTCATCGTTGGCCGGTTGGAGACCGGCGGCCCGTGGATCATCGACTTCAAGACCGTCCCGCACTACATCAACGCCGGAGCGACGCAGTCCGGTAAGTCCAACCTCGCCAACGCCCTGATCCAAGGACTCGCCCCGCAACCGGTCGCCCTGCTCGGGTTCGACCTCAAGGGCGGCGTCGAGTTCACCCCGTACAGCCCTCGCCTCTCGGCACTGGGCACCAACCGGGGCGAATGCACCGCCCTGCTCGATGACCTCGTCAACCTGATGACCAACCGCATGGCCCTGTGCCGCGAGGCCGGCGCCCGCAACATCTGGCAACTCCCGGACGGCCAGCGTCCCGTGCCCATCGTCGTCCTCGTCGACGAGTTGGCCGAGCTCTACCTGATGGCCGACAAGAGCGAGAAAGACGAGATCGCCAAAACCTCGACAGCCCTGCTGCGGGTCGCCCAGCTCGGACGCGCCTTCGGCATCTACCTGTTCTGCTGCGGCCAGCGCATCGGCTCCGACCTCGGCCCCGGCGTCACCGCCCTGCGCGCCCAATGCTCCGGACGCATCTGCCACCGCGTCAACGACCCAGAAACCGCCAACATGACCCTCGGCGACCTCGACCCCGCCGCCCTCGCGTCGGCACGCGCCATCCCCGCCGAGACACCGGGCGTCGCCATCGTCGCCTCCCAGGACGGCCAGTGGTACCGCGCCCGCTCCTTCTACGTCAGCGAGCAAGCCGCCGAACACGCGGCCACCGCCTACGCCGACCGAACCCCGCTCTGGGCCAACGTCATCTCCGGCCACACCACGCCACCGACCGACGCCGACCTCGCCGAGTTCCTCGACTCCATCCCGGACCCGCGAAAGGCCTGAACCGATGCGACGCCTCGCCCACTGGGTTCTCGACACCGGCCCCGTGCTCGTCCTGGCCCTCATCGCCGGAGCTGGGTCCTTCACCCACATCCGCGACACCGCCAGCGAGCACGGACAGTCCGGCTGGATGGCCTGGGCGATCGCCGTCTGCATAGACCTGACCTGCGTCATGGCCGCTCGCGAGCGGCAGCGCGACAAGAAGACCGGCCGCCAACAGCGCGGCTTCACCTCCTGGCCCGTTCTCGTCCTGACCGGCGGCATCATCCTGTCCCTGGCCGCCAACCTTCAACAAGCCGACCCAACGATCTGGGGCTGGATCACCGCGGCCACTCCGGCGGCAGCCTTCCTCGTCGCAGTCTCCATGCTCGAACGCCGAACGTCCGGCCCTCGTCCTACCTCGGCCGCAGAATCCTCAATCGACGTCTCGCCCTGCCCTCGTCCCGAGGAACCGCCCGTCGCTTCTACGAATGATCGTCCTGCTCTCGTACCAGCCGAAGACCACCGACCTGGGCCTTCTCCGGCGCTGATCGACTACGCCCGACGAGTGGCCGACGAACACCACGCCAGGCACGGCAAGCCCATCACTCGCGACATTCTCCGCGCCCGCTTGGGCGCGTCCGACCAACTTGCCTCCGATCTACTCACCGTAATTGGAACGTTCCACGATTCGTCCGAAAGGTAGATCACCATGCACAACGATCGAGACGCCCTCATCGCCGGTCTCATCGCCCTGGCCGGCTTCCTCAAGGCCAACCCCCAGGTGCCGACGTCCGTAGCGCCCGTCATCATCCGGGCCTTCCCTGCCAACGGTCCCGACAACGAGATATGCGCCGAGGTCGACAAGGTTGCCGCCCTGCTCGGTACGGAGATCGACCCCGACCATCTTCCTCACGGTCACTACATGACCGGCATCGCGTTCGGACCGGTCAGTTACGAGTTCACCGCCATCCTCGCCACCGCCCGCGCTCGCCACGCCGCCGTGGACAGCTACCGCGACTGCATCCAGACCGACATTTAGGAGGTACGCACCATGCGCATCCGCCTCGAAGGCAACCGCGCCGAACTCACCCTCGGCATGATCCACCTGCGCCAGAACTTCACGGTCACGTCCATGTCGCGGGCCTTCCCCGCCAGGAACCGACCGCGCCACTACCGCATCTATCTCACGATCTCTCCGCGCGGAAGCCACTGATCATGACGTCGGACGAGCGCCAAGCCCTGATCGCGCCCGGCTGCTGCTGCACCTGCAACGGCTCGGGCCTCGACGGAGACGGCGAAACCTGTCGCGACTGCCACGGCACCGGAATCGACAACCACGGCGCATAGCCGAGATCCCCTCACCTGGCCACACAACCGCCAAGTTCCGCGCCAGGTGAGGGGCCATCCCACCCAGAGCACATCCGGACAGGACGGATCCATCTTGCACCACCCACACGCCATAGCCGGGATGATCTCCCGACTTCATGACCCCGACTTCAACCGTTGGGCCTGCCAGATCAAGCGCACGGGCGGCTGCCGACAGCCCATTCACTTGCGCGGCAAGGTGGAGCACTACGACCAGCTCACCGGCGATCTCCTGCACCGCTACAGCACCAACATCGAACCCAACGGCGTTCTGCGAGTGTCGTGCAAGACGCGCCGCGCCTCCCGCTGCCCGGCCTGCGCCGAGGTCTACCGTGCCGACACCTACCAACTCGTCCGCGCCGGCCTTGTCGGCGGCAAGGGCGTACCCGAGACGGTCAACACGCACCCGTGCCTGTTCGTGACCCTCACCGCGCCGTCCTTCGGAGTCGTACACGCGCGGCGAGAGAAGAACGGCAAGGTCCTGCCCTGCCACGCCCGCCGTGACGCCTCGCCCTGCCCTCACGGCAGGGTGCTGTCCTGCACCGACCGGCACAGCGCCGACGATCCGCGTCTCGGCGAACCGCTGTGTCCCGACTGCTACGACTACGACGGGTCGGTCCTGTTCAACGCCATCAGCCCGGAGCTGTGGCGCCGCTTCACGCTCGCTTTGCGCCGCCGATTCGCCCGGCTCAACGGCCTGACCGTCAAGGCCCTGCGCGAGCACGTCAGTATCGCCTTCGCCAAGGTCGCCGAATACCAGCGCCGCGGCGTCGTCCACTTCCACGCCGTCATCCGCCTCGACGGCCCGGACGGTCCGAACACGCTACCACCGGCTTGGGCCACGGCCGACGCGCTCGCCCAAGCCGTCCAACACGCAGCTGCCGCCGTGACGACAGAGGTCAAGCCACTGTGCCGCACCTTCCGCTGGGGCACCCAGCTCGACAGCCGCCAGATCACCATGGACGGGGACCTCACCGACCAGGCTGTAGCCGCCTACATCGCCAAGTACGCCACGAAGGCGGCAGAGTGCGTCGGCACCCTGGACCGGCGCATCCAACCCCTCGACGACTTGAACGCCCTCCCGGTACGCGAGCACGCCCGCCGGCTGATCGCCGCCTGCATGCGCCTCGGTAGCCAACCCGACCTGGCCGAACTCCGGCTCATCCACTGGGCCCACATGCTCGGCTTCCGCGGCCACTTCTCCACCAAGAGCCGCCGCTACTCCACCACCCTCGGCGCACTCCGCGCCGCTCGCGAAGAACACATGCGCACCGAAGAGATCACCACCGGCCGGTTTCCTCTGTTCGAAGAGGACACCGTCCTGGTCATCGCCCACTGGGAGTACGCCGGACAGGGCCTCTCCTTGAGTGAACAGCTCCTCGCCGCAGCCATCACCGGCGTTCGCCTGCCCCAGATCGGAGGTGATCCTCAATGAGCAGAAGCGACGAGTTGCTGACCGTTCCTCAGGTCCTCGCCGAACTGGGCGGAGTCTCCCGCCGCACCTTCTACCGCTGGCGTGAGCTTGGCCGCGCGCCGGTCTGCCTTCAACTGCCCAACCTCGAACTCCGCGTCTGGCGGAGCGACCTCATCGCTTGGCTCGACTCTCGACGGGAGGCCGCGTGAACACCACCTACGACGTGAAGTTCAGTCAGGTCCAGCAGCGCTCGAACCGTGGAATGGCGGTGTACGTCGCCCGCTGGAGGGTCGCGGGCAAGGAGAAGTCCAAGAGCTTCCGGACCAAGGGCCTGGCCAACGCCTTCATGTCCGATCTCCGGCAGGCGGCCAAAACGGGGGAGGAGTTCGACATCGCCACCGGGCTGCCGGTGTCGATGCTGGAGTCCGAGGCGACCGGACCGTCCTTCCTGGAGTTCGCGCAGGCGTACGTCCTCCGTCGCTGGGATCTGTCCGCGGCACGGACTCGGGAGACCGACGCGTACGCGCTCCTGTCCCTGATCCCTGCCTTGGTCGCCGACGCTTCGCGCCGTCCCTCGCCAGAAGCGCTGCGCGAGGTGCTACGTATTCACGCACTGCTGCCGGAGAAGCGGCGGACTGACCTGACCGCGACACAAACAGCCACCCTGAGTTGGCTGGAAAGGGCATCTCTCCCGCTGTCAGCCCTGGGAGAGGCACACGTCCTTCGTACGGCTCTCGCCGCCATCTCCGTCACCTTCGCCGGCGCGCCCGCCGGGGCCAACACCGTGCGGCGTAAGCGCGCCGTACTGCATCACCTGCTGGAGCACGCAGTAGAGCAGAAGGCATTCAGCAAAAACCCGCTGGACGAGATCAAGTGGACAGTGCCGAAGGCCGTGACAGCGGTCGACCCGCGCACCGTGGTCAATTCCGCGCAGGCCAAGCAACTCCTCGACGCCATTCCCAAGGTTGGCCGCAAGCGCGGCCCTCGGCTCAAGGCGCTGTTCGCCTGCATCTACTACGCCGCACTTCGACCCGAAGAGGCTGCCGACCTCCGACAGAGGAACTGCACTCTCCCGGAATCAGGCTGGGGCTTGATCGTCCTGGAGAAAGCGCGCCCCCAAGGAACGAAGCGCTGGACCAACTCTGGCGAAACTCACGAGTCGCGCAGCCTGAAGCACCGCGCGGACAAGGAGACGCGCGAGATCCCCATCCCGCCCGTTCTGGTCGCCATGCTCCGCGAGCACATCGCCGCGTACGGCACCGCTGACGACGGCAGGATCTTCGCCACGAGGACGGGCGGCACCTACTCCAGTTCGGCGCACTCCTACGTCTGGCAGGAAACCCGCAAACTCGCTCTCACACCCGCACAGATCGCCTCGTCGCTCGCCGCCCGACCGTACGATCTCCGCCACGCGGCGGTCTCCCTCTGGCTGAACGCCGGTGTCCCGGCCGTCGAAGTTGCCAAGCGTGCCGGACACAGCGTGGATGTCCTGCTACGGGTCTACGCCAAGTGCATGGACGGCCAGCAAGAGCAGATCAATAACAAGATCAACGACGCTCTTGATGAGTAAGTCCAGGTTATTCACCTTCGGCCCCGGTCTTCCGGGGCCATTTCACGTCGTGCTGCTCGACATGCCGCGTCGCTCCGTTTCAGAAACGGCGCGCTGCGTCACTCTGGCATGAACAGGCAGCGAGAGGAGGCTAATGAACAAGGACCACGATGCAACCAGACCGCTGAGGCGACCACCGTACGGTATGTTGATCCGCCCTCGAATCCGACGCGATACGCCGACCTCCCTCGCTTGGCGTAAGTACTCGCCTCCGGCTGCACCACAGAGATCATCTTCTTGGCGTTTGAATCGCGCCGCCAAAGTGCTGCTCTGGATCGGCTCCTCGACCTGCGCAGCCTTCGCCGCCTGGTCAATCATCGGCAGTGCGCTCAGCTCATCCGGCGTTGACCCTGCCCCGATGGCCACGCCGCCACCCGTAATGCCTCAATCGCCGCCGACCGCTACGACGCCGAGGCCTTCGCCGACGTTCAGCGTGCGTTCTCCTGTGAGATCCAGCCCGGCTCCCAAGCAGTCGAAGGCCAAGACGGCATCATCGCCCAGAAGACGGGAACGACCAGCTACCCGTTCCGGATCGTCTCGGCCTGCCCGCCGAGACGTAGAGCCGCGACCGGTTCCACGCCGAACGCCGAAAGTCAGACGGGCCACCCCAGAGCGCGACGCTGGGGAGCGGACACAGTCCTTGATCGCCGCGAGATGTGACAAGCTTTTCCCGCCAACCGTCTCCAAGTTCCGCATCCGCAATTGGGCGTGCCATCGCTTGCTCAGCTGATCTTGCGTTAGAGCGAAGGGGGGCACGCCTGGGGCGTCGCGGTGGGTACGGATGACTTCACTCGTACGGTGGCGGCAGCCCAGGAAAGTCCAAGCTGCACCCCTTCGACGAGCGATCTCTCTCTGCCGATCGCCCAGAGCAGGCCGGCGGCGAAGGCATCTCCGGCACCGGTTGCGTCCACGACATCCGCGGGCGCCGCTGGGAAATGATCGGTGCCGTCTGCTGAATGCACAGTGACGCCGCTGGCGCCATCGGTGACAATCGCGGTGGTGTCCTTGGGAATGACGGTGAATTCGTTGCGAGACCCGATCAGGTACCGCATGGCTGGGACTGTGCCCGGCGGGACGCTCGTGACCACCGCTCCAGCGGCGGCCATGGCCTGGGCTGCGGGGATGAAGACGTCGCGCCAGGCGGCGAAATAGACGATGTCCCGTGGCGCCACCGCTGCGGCGGGAATGGTGACGTCGTGCAGTAGATCAGGGTGGATGCCCATGATGGTTCGCTCGCCGTTTGGCTCGATGAGCAGGACGACGGAGGAGGTGTGTCCGTCCAGGACCTGCACGTGATTGACATCTACCCCGGCCGCAGTCAGCGCCGTTGTCATCCTCTGGCCGGCGGCATCCGCCCCCACGTAGCCCACCATGTGCACTCGCGCGCCGACCTGGCTCAGCGCAGTGGCGACATTCGCGCCGGTACCTCCGGGACGCTCGGCGCTCTCGACGGCTTGGACGAAGTGGCCGCTGTGAGGGAGACGATCGACGTACAGGGCGAGGTCCCAGGCGATCGGTCCGATGATCCAGAAGTCAGGCATACATAGCCCGTCGCTTCGCCCGCAGACCCTGGGCGAGCGTTTCCAACGACGCGGGGAACGCGACTTGCGGCGCCCATGGGATGTCCACCGCATCTTGGCGGCAGCTCAGGATGCCTCCGACGATTGCAGCCACGGTGTCAGTGTCCCCGCCGAGGCTGACCGCGTACCGCATGGCGTTAACCGGTTCCTCGTGGAGGCCGAGTACATGCAGGACCGCTCCCAACGTATCCATGACGTCCAGAGACACCCCGTCCGGGCGCAGCTCCCACCCTTCGACGCCAGAGACGCCGAAGTGATCAAGTTCTTCTGCCGCGACTGCGATCAGCTCCTGAGCGGTACAGCCTTCGAGGGCCCACGATCCCATGGCGGCGACAGCGCTCGCGGTGGCGATGGCTCTCGGGTCGGCGTGGGTGGTCTTCGTCATGCGCTCGACCAGCTCACGGCGGTCCTGGGCCTCGGTGGCGGGTACGGCCCAACCGATGGGCAGGACACGCATCATCGCGCCATTGGTTCCTCCGCCGTCTGCCGTGAGGGATCCAGTCGCTTCGAACCGTGCGACCGCTCGCCGCGTGGTCGGGCCGGCACCGTGCATGGTGGGCAGTGCCGCGGCGAGAGCGGTCAGGAAAGCACGTTCTGAGCCGTCGGTGCTGATCAGGTTCTCGGCGAGCAGGACGAGTTGTTCGGTGTCGTCCGAGGTGCTGCCGGGCGGCCATTCTCCGCGAGCGGTCAGGACGTCTGTGAGGGCGATGTCATGGGGAGGCTTCCCCTCCCACGGCACGCCGAGAGCGTCACCACAGCAGAACCCAACGAGTCCGTTGAGGATCCGCTCTGCGGAGGGGATCGCCTGGTCAGGAAACAACTGGTCCAATGCGTCGAACCCTCCTTGAACAGCGAGGCGCCGTCCGATGTCGGCGTGGTGGACGCGCTCGCGGCCCTGCATGAGGCGCGCGAGCGACAGGCGGCCGGACGCTATGTCGTACGGGGTGCCGTGGTGCTTGAACTCGATCAATGCCTGCTCAGTCAGCCGTCGTGCGCCTGAGTGGTCGCCGTTGGCCTGATGGACGTCGGCTTTGCTGTGTGTGATCTTCGCCGTCAGCAGGCCGTCTCCCAGATCCCGGGCCATACGGCCTGCTTCTGCCAGGCTGTGAGTGGCTTCTTTCAGCAGCCCGAGGCCGCACTGGGCCTTTCCAAGTCCATGCATGGACTGGGCGATTCCGCGGGCGTCCTCCGAGGCTTTGCGGATGGCGAGCGCCTTGTTCTGACTGTCCAATGCGATGCGCCAAGCACCGGTGGCTTCGGCGACCAGGGCGGCGTCCTGCAACAGGCCAGCGTGAAGCGCTTGATCCCTGAGATGGGCAGGACGGGCGATGACTTCCTGTAGCGCCTGGTTGATGAGCGTGTCCGCACGGTCGACGTTGCCGGAGAAGTACTCGATCTCGCCGAGGAGCTTGAGCCACGGAGCCTGGTCGGCCGTGCTGTTCATGCCTTCAGTGGCGTGCCAGCGTCCGTCTGTGAAACGCCCCTGGTAGAGCTCGATCTCGGCCAATCGGAGCAGGAACCCTTGCCGTGCGTCTCCCTCCGCGAGGGTCAAGGCTGCCTGGGCGAGGTGTTCGGCGCGTTCGAAGTCGCCCCTGCAGAACGCCACTTCGGCGCGTACGAGCTCGGCATGGGCCGACCGTTGAGGTAGGTCGTTCAGGAGGGCTTCGGCTCGATTCCAGTGCCCCAGCCCGAGGTATGCGCGGGCCACTCGGTAAAGGCAACGGCCCCGGTCCTCGTCACGGTCGATGCGCAGTTCGTCGAGCAGACCCGCGAGAGCGCGGCACTGGTCGAAGCGGCCGGTGGCGAGGCTGCGATCCATGAGCGCCACCCACGCCGACACGCCCTGCGCCGGATCGAGATGGCTCAAGTGATAGGCCGTCTCCATCTCGGCGGTGAACTCCTCGCCCTGGCCGTAGTGCCGGGCCAGGACTTCATGCGCGTGGCGTAGCTCAGCAGGGCGGACGTTCTGAAGCGATCGGCGCAGGATGTTGTGCATGGTGAAGGCATCGGATCCACTGGCCGTGCCGCCACGCAACGGGGCGATGAAGGAGAAGGCCGTCAGTTTACTGAACGCGCTGCGGTCGCAGGGAAAGTCCAGCTCCTGGCCCAGATGGCGGAAGGTCTCGGCGGTGAAGGCCCGGCACGCGCTGACCGCGAGGATCCCGTATTCGGCTTCGGCGGGCGTCCATTGCAGCAACCGGTGGGCCAGGTCGCGTTCCTTGTCCACCAGACCGCTGAAGTCGGCAGGGCTGAGGCGAGATCCAGCAGCGATAGCGACGTCCGCGCACAAACCCAGGAAGTACGGATGCACTTCGTCCGGGGCGGTGGAGGCGTACCCGACCAGCGCCGTTTGCATGGGCGGGTCGGTGATGCCGGCCATGCTCAGGTACTGATGGGCGTCGATGCTCGTCAGGTGGCCGACCAAGCGGAGATCCAGATACCGGTCGGGGATGGGGAAGACGGGGGCTGCTGGCCACGGCGGGCGGGTACGGCCCGCCAGGATGGCGACGATCCCGGCGCTCAGGTCGAGATGACCCAGGAGGCAGCGCAGCCACTCATCGCGCATCAGTTTGTCGGCGTGGATCAAACTGTCCGGGTCGCCGATCGCCTCGCCGAAAAACGCCTCGTGGGTGTCGAAGAGCAGCACGATGCGCGGATGGTCGCAGACGGCGTCGTTCAGGTCCTTGGCGAACAAGCGGGGGAGTTCGTGCAGGAGATCCGGTTCGGGGACGAGAGTGAGAATCTGTTCGGCGTCCTCCTGGGGGACTTGGCGCTGTACCCGCCTTCGGGTGAAGACCTTGTCCATCCGAACGTTGACCATCTGGAACAGCTGTTGCCCCACACGCAGGACCGGCAAAGTCATGATGGCGTCGGCGATGTCCAGCGCGATGCCGGCCTCCGTTCGGGGGAACAGTTCGGGCACCCGGTGGGCAATGTCGAAGCCAAGCTTGTGGAGGTAGGTGATTGCGGCGAAGTCGAAGCGGGGGGTCGCGATGCCGTACCGGGCGAGTTGCCGTTTGAGCATGAACAACCCGGAGAACGCCTCTTGCGGGCGATTCTCACCCGCCGGCCGCGCACCGAAGTCGATCCTGGCCACCGGCACCTGTCCGCCATGCTCGGCCAGTCGCTCCACCAGCTCGGCGTCGGAGGCGTCGCGAACGGTCGTCCACTGGTCTGTGCGTAGGCAACACCGCTGCTCCAGGTGCCGCAACAGCAACGACTTGCCATTGCCGCCCAGGCCGTGAAGGTAGAGGATTCTTTCTGCCGGTGGGTCCTCGTTGATCAGCGAGACGACATGCCGGGTCAGCTCGAAGCGATTCGCGAATAGATCGAGCGAGCGGTCAAGAGCCACTACAGACCTGGCTGGGCCTTCCTCGAAGATCGGCACAGTCAGCTCTGGGCGGGTGCGAATCGCATGTGGTTCTCCAACGAAGACGAGAATCGAGATCGGGATTGCTTGACGTGGCCTACGCCCAACGCTCCGGAACGGCCTTGGCTCGGCCGCCGTACTCGGTTCTACACCGAGGCGGCGTATCCCTCTACCTTGTCGGCGGAGGAAGCTCAGCAGCGGTGGATACTCGCGTCGGTATGAGTTGCTCTCGGCATACATGAACCTCGCCACGAGGTTGGGCGATCGCCGCGAATGAACGAGTCGGTCACCGGGTCGAAATTCGGGCCGGACGATATAGCGGCGGTTCAAATAGCTAATGAGAATGTATAGCGCGTTTACCCACGTGTCTGGACATGCTTGACTTCCGCCTTGTAAGCAACACCCTCTGGGAGGGTCCATGGGGGAGTTCGTTGGGATCGATCCCCTCGGCGCAGACAAGCTGATCCGCCAGATGGAGACGGGGAAGGACGTCCTCGGCAGAACACGGCCGGGACTCGAAGCGGCGATTGCCGAAGCTGGCCCGGACTGGGCCGGTCGCATGGGCGTCACGGCGATGCACCGGACCTGGGCGTTCTTCCATGAGTCGCAGCAGGACCTCAAGTGGCGCGTGGACACCCTCAAACGGATGGTCCCCACCCAGCAGAAGGGCATGCTGACCGCCACTCTGCCCTTCAGCAATCAGACGGAGGCAGCGCAGGCGGCTAAGAAGGACGCGGCAGCGATCACCGAGGCGCTCAAGCACCACGATGAGTACCTCTCCCGGGAGAGTTGGGCCGAGGTGGAAAAGGCCATGGCGGCGCTGAAGGGTCGCGTCGATGACCCTGCCTACGCTGCGGCTCTGCTGGCCGCCCTCGGCCCCAAGACCTTCCAGAAGCTGTTCCGCGACTGGATGAACACGCAAGCCGTCGGTGATCGCAGAGGGCTGACTCCGGAGGCGAGCAAGCGGGCCGCCGACGGCCCGCCTGGCTTGCTGGGCAGGGCCTTCGCCAGCGCAGAGGGCTCTGGGCGGCTCGGGCCGGAATGGCAGAAGATGATCGAGACTGCCCCTTCGGACATCCTGACGACTCTCGTCACGGTGGCTCCGCAGTCAGGTGCGTTCCTCACCCGGGTGGCGACCAACCTTCTGAACCGCTCGCCAAACTCCGACACATTCCCCACGGACCCCAACTGGAACCTGTACAACTTGGCTAAAGCCTTCGCGGCGAATCCCGAAGTATTCCGGCGATTCCTTGCCGAACACCCGAACGAGGCCGGGGTCCTGCTGGACGCCAACACCATCAAGTCGAGCGGTGTCCCTGCTTATCAAGGAGCGCTGGCGCAGGCGTTGGACGGGGCGTTGCGGCCAGGATCGGGGCAGGATGAGGTCCGGGAGCGCGCCTGGATCACTGTCATCAACAGCCTGGGCGCCGAGAATTCCCTCTGGGTCGGCGGTGCGATCGGCACCTTCCCCAACTCGCCCATCAGCCGAGTCCTGGCCAAGCACATAGGACCCATCCTCGACAAGCTCGCGCGAGGCCAGGCCGACAAGAGAGCCCAGGAGGCGTACAAGCAGGCGCTGGCCGACGGAGTGAAGAACCCGCCCCTGCCACCACCCCACTTGGCGCCTCGGGCTCCGTGGAACACGCTCGACCCCGAAGTGAGCGCTCGGTTCTTCGGCGCGCTGATGCAGGACCCCGCCGCGGCCGACACCTTGATGAAGCTAGGGCAAAAGTATGTCGAGGACATGGACATGGGTCGCTTCAATCCCTTCGGCCCGGACAACTACAGCGCGGCGGCGTTCTACAACTACGCCGCGCGGGCGGGAGCGCTGTCGAGCCTGCTGCTGTCTGGATCAACGCACGCGGAGTGGAGCGACGACCAGTATGCGGAGGTGCTCGCCGGAAACCTTTTGATCCCGATCGATTACCTCGATCAATTCGTTCCTGTCAACGGCAAGATTCCTGGTACCGGCAAGGCCCTAATGCTCGACGGCATCAAGGGCAGATTGGAAAAGCTCATCACAGATTACCTGGACGGAAAGACACCGGACAGCGCGGACGCGGTTGCCACCAAGCTCGTTAACCTGCAAGTAGACGCGATGATCGAGTCAATGAAGGCGAACGGGCACGGCGCGCCGACGTCAGATCAGCACAACACGTTGACTGATGCCGTGATGGGCCGGATGCATGGTGCCCTGGTCAACGCTCTGAGGGTGAGAGGGGGTTGATCTTGGCTGCCAAGGAACAACTGCTTCGCGAGGCAGCAGAAAAGGAGTCACTCGCCTCCACCTTCGACGGCTATGCCAAAAGAGTCGCCGATACTTTCGACGGCGTGCCATCGCGGCCTGACCAGAGCGACCCCTTCTGGAAAGGGGCGTCCGCGGATCGTTACCTTGCGGATGCCATCCGTCTCAAGCGTGAGATGGGTGATCTCGAAGGCTCATGCCAGGCAACTGCCGCGGCTCTTCGCCGCCGAGCCGAGCAACTCCGCAAGGAGGCTGCGCAGATGCCCGGTCCGGCGTGAACTGGTTCAGCCGGCGCGTGGGTAGCATTCGGTCTTGCCGATGATCACTACGTTGGGCGTGGAATCCGCACGGGCGAAGAGTATGAAGGTCAACCGGGCCTCCGGGTTGACCAGCACGGCAACGCTCGTGTGATCTTCCCAGAGATCTAGATTGTCGACCACCTCGTCGTGGTAGCCCCTGCCGAGGAGTTCGCCCGTGAGTATCCCTACCAGGCTGAGCGGATTCTCCTTGGAGGGATCCGCGAAGCTGCCCTTAGCGATGTAGAAACGTCGCTGCAGGTTGGGCCCGCAGGACGAGTTCCGGTCCGGACCGTCCGCCCGTTCCTTCGTCAGCCCTGTCACGCGCGCCTCGATCCAGGTCGCGACCGCATCTCCATCACTCACGAGCTGCTTGGTAGCCTCCGCCAATGGCGGTGGTTCCGGCTCACCAGAACAACCCGTCATGACCGCGAAACAGATAAGTGCCGCGGCAACTATCCTCGAAGACGCACCAAGGCGCACGATCGGACCTTATCCGAGCAGCCTCTGCTCGTACATCCGGTTTGCCCCAACCATAGCGAGTTGCGATGAGGGGGATGATTTACCGCTGCGCGCGTTCCCTAGAGCGGCGGGTTAGATAGCAGGGCCAGGTCGCCCCGATTGCCTATTATCGGAAGCTTTTGCCTGTCGCGGCGGTGTGGTGCCTGGAATGACATCGATGTTCAGGTGCTTCTTGATGAGGTGCTTGAGCTCGGCGCCGTTGATGAGCGTGACCCTGTTGCGCTGGGCGAACTGCTCACTGGCCCGGCCGAACCACGAAGTGGTGACCAGGACACCCGTGGTGGCATTGTGATCGGCCATCACGCCGGTGAGCGCGTGAACGGCGTCGAGGCCGACCAGCCCTGACCACCGCTTCGCCTGGATGAGGCAGACGCCCCCGAAGAAGAGGTTGTCGCTCGTCGCCACGGCGTCGACTCCGCCGTCTTTCGACGGGATGGTCGTCCACGCCTCGGCCCCCATCGCCACAAACAGCTCCCTCACGAGGTGCTCGAACTCAGTAGGCGAGAGCTTGAGCAAGTTACGACGTGAGTCGAGCCCCGAGACAACCTCCATGTCCTCGGAGAAACGGAACCGCTTGAGGTCGAAGGTGATGAACGGCTCGATGGCCTCAAGGTCGTACGGGTTCGGTGACACGAGGGCGTTGAGACGCTTCAGGCATGCCGCAGGATTGACGTCGGCCAGGACGAGATCTTCGAACTCGGTGCGCTCGGCCTCCACGCTGAGCAAGTGGGGACGAACCTTCTTACCTGTCGCTTGATCGATGGTGTTGAGACGGCCATTGAACACGATCGCTTCGACGAGTTCGCGGGGCGTAGAGGTGAAGATCTCGTGCAGCGTACGGAGCGCGACGCAGGCCAGGAGTCGGGTGTACTGCAGCTTCACTTCCGTCTGCGGCCGAGGAACCGGGTCGATGGCATCGCGGCTCTTGACGTACTTGTACGCGCGCACCTCAGGCACGACGCCTTGCGGCGGTAGCTCGACCTCGACGACCAGGTCACGGTTCTCGGGGCGATACGCCACTTGGAAGAGCTTGGGGAAGCCCGTCGGAAATATCGATCGTTCCAACACCTTCGATGCGAACCATTCCAGCGCTTCGGGCCGGCCGGCATCGAAGTCCGTGCGTATCTGATTGAGCCGGGCGTTGGCTTCTGCGATCTTCTTCTTTTCCTCGGCCACCTGACGGTCGTAGGCGCTGCGAGCAGCATTCAGCTCGCCCATCCGCTGCTGCACACGTTGCTGATAGCTATCGGTCGCGTTGTTGTAACGTGCCCGAGCTTCGGCGAGAGCCCGTTCGTAGCGGTCTTTACCCCCGAAGATCTTGCCCAGTCCGGATGGAGGGGCAGGCTGGTACGCGGCCCAGTCTGGGGCCGGCTCGGAGACGGTCAGGCGGGGGCTCTGGCACGAATGGCCGTACGGAACTGGACACCTGCATCTGGTCGAAGGAGAGGGGACGCACTCCAAGCGCCGCGAGCAAGACCTGATCCAGTTCCTCTATGCGGTGAGCGACCTCGGCCGTCTTCCGCTCTGCCGTGGATTGCTGGCGCTCGAGACGTTGACGCTGGCGTTCGCGTTCTTGCTCTTTGGCAACCTTCGCAGATTCCCGAGCTTGTCGTTCGGCCTCGCGGCGAAGAGCTGCCTGACGCCGTTCCCACTCGCTACGACCACCCGCCACCTTGATCAGCCCTCCGCTCCGCACCGGGACAGCCGGACACGGGCCAACGCATCGTGGTCGGCTCGCGGTCCACTGTGACGCCTAGATCAGATTAGATCGGCTACTCGCGTTCGTCATGGGGTCTGATCAGGTTGCACGCGTCTTGGTTGAAGTGCCTGCGTGCGCGCTACTCGTAGAGGCGCTCGGGGGCTCCATAGGCTGCCTCAGGGTCTCGGGTTGGCCTCACCTCGTCCAGCCAAAGCCGACGCCTGAAGCCGCCTCGCTTGGCTCGCTTGTGACGTGCGGCCTCCTCGACCTCCTCGTCGGAGTATCCAAGCGTTTCAGTCAGGGCCGCCAGAACCTCGTAGATATCGGCGAGCTCCTCCAAGCGATCATCCGGTTCGGCGCGGTGCAGCTCCTCAGCCTCCTCGACGAGCTTGGCCGTCAAGGCGGGGACCAGCTCGGACTCGCTCAGCACACGCACTGCGGCCGTCCTGCCACCGGCCTCGATGATGCGTGGAATCTGATCGCGGACCAGCTTGCCGTAGACGATCGTCTGTTCCTCGTCCAAAACTGTCGCCCCATTGGTCGATACTGCTCACATGGACTACCGCCGAGGTGTGGTCACCCGTGAAAGCGTATGGCGTGCCATCGTGTTGTACGGCGCGAACTCGGCCACCTACAAGTTCGCCTTCGGCGCGACCCTGCTGGAGGTGGCTGCCACCGGCCGCAACCATGTCACGCTCGAAGAACTGGCACCGCGGTACGCGGAACTCCTGTGTGAAGCCCTTCAGCGTCAGCCGCGGCAGGGAACCTCGGCCCGCAGTAGATTCCTGGACGCCTGCCGCGCCTTCAACGCTGGCGAGCTCGACCGCGACACATTGCACCGGCGAACGGTTCAGCTTGGCTTCAGCAACGTCGTCGACGCATTCCCCAAGCTGGGCGGTGACCAGGCACCACTGAGCTATTACGAGGACCAGCGCAAGAACCCCACCGCTCCCGGTCTTGTGCTGCGGGACGAATTGCTTGAACTCGCCGGATCGGTGCACGCCCGGGACCTCGATGCGGAAACCGCTGCTCGCTGGCGGCTGGTGGAGACCGCATGGGCCACAGGCATATCCGACGGGGTCCTGGACTCGTCGCTTGTTTACGACCGTGATCAGCAAGCCCTGGTGCTCCAGTCCAGGCAGCGTCGACGAAGCGTGACCGGGGTGGTCGACGCCCTCAACGGATACCAGGATGGCCGCTGCGCCTACTGCAACGAGCTCATGACTCAGTCCGTAGGCGGTGGACCCATCGTCGAGCACGTCCTGCCCTGGAAGCTGCTCACCCGCCTGTGGAGTGGCCCCGACGTCGATGCCATCTGGAACCTCGTCCTAGCCTGCTGGTCCTGCAACAACGCCAAGCGGGATCGAGCTCCGCACGAGACGTGGATGCCGTGGCTGGAACAGCGCAACAACGACCTCATCGAATCACGTCACCCGCTGCGCGAAGTACTCATGGCCCAGACCGGCGCCACCACGGCCGAACGGCATGACACCCTTAAGCTCGCGTACCGAAGGGCAACGGAACTCCTCCCGGCAGTCTGGATGCCACCGGTAGCCGGCCACCTCGCCTAAAACCTGGCTGCGGCGCACGCCATGAGTCGCCCATCAGGGCTTGGATTCCTGGCCATCCTCTGACAGCTGGTACTTGTAGCCGATGGGTGACAGCCGAGCTTGATCTAGCGACCAGGGGTGAAATATCGAGGCTTTGCCCCTGCTCGTAGAGACTTCACCCTGGTCGTCGCGGTTCACGGTGATGTTGCTCAGCACGAACAGGGCCACGTGCGGGTACTCCTTGGCGTGCCGGACTTCGTTCGGCGTAAGGAGGATCTCCTGCGGATCGCCTGTCGTCCCCTTCACCTCGACATGCCAAGAGACGCCGTCGATCTCGACCACATAGTCGAAGCTCTCGGTACGAGAGGTGTCCGTAACCTTGCCCAGCTTGCTGTAGTGGAGGAGAGCCTCGTTCATGGCGTGCGTCTCGACCGCTACCTTCGCCCGCTGGTCGGTGGCGAAGCCTTGGCCCTTGCGAGGCGTCCGTGGGCGGCCGGCGGCAGCGGCGACCTGACGTTCGGCCTCCTCAACGCCGCTCCGAGTGAGAACCGTAGGGGGCCGCTCTCCGACGAGCGCCTCCACGGCTTCCTTCACCTCGGGGAGCACATCGAGCACCGCGTTCGGGAACTTGGCGAGGTACGTCTGCCAGGTCCGTAGGGAATCCTGGTACTGAATCCACGGGAAGTAGAGCCGCTGTCGTGGGAAGTCTGCCTGCAAGGCGTCTCGGACGGCAAACAGGGCTAAT